>SEBM01000273.1 GCA_004296145.1 Flavobacterium sp. | reverse complement strand
ATATTTAAGGTTTTAGAGAGCATTCTAAAATCTAAAATCAGAAATCTAAAATTAAAGAATGACAGGAACCGTTTATAAATCTACAGGAAGCTGGTATACCGTAAAATCTGAAAAAGGTGATTTTATTGAATGCCGTATGAAAGGGAAGTTTAGAATGAAAGGTATCAAAAGTACCAATCCAATTGCTGTGGGCGACATTGTAGATTATGAACTAGAAGAAACTTCAGATGCTTTAACGGGAACGATTCATACTATTCATGAACGAAAAAATTATATCGTTCGTAAATCGGTAAACCTCTCTAAACAGATTCATATAATCGCATCCAATATTGATCAGGTTTTTTTACTGGTTACCATTAATAATCCGCCAACAACGACGAGTTTTATAGATCGTTTTTTGGTTACTGCAGAGGCATACGGAATCGAAGCGGTTTTAATCTTCAATAAAATTGATACGCTTGACGAAAATACTTTAGACGAGCAACTTTATTTACAACACATTTATACCGAAATTGGATATAAATGCCTTCGAATTTCTTCTACAGAAAATAAAGGCGTTGACAAGTTAAAAGAAATGATGATCGGGAAAGTAAGTATGTTTTCAGGACATTCGGGAGTTGGTAAATCAACTTTGGTCAATGCAATGGAACCAAGTCTTCACTTAAAAACTACAGTAATTTCAGAACAAAGCAAACAAGGACAGCATACAACGACTTTTGCCGAAATGTATGATTTGTCTTTTGATGCCAGAATTATTGATACGCCGGGAATAAAAGGTTTCGGAATTGTTGATATGGAAAAAGAAGAAATCAGTGGCTATTTTCCGGAATTCTTCAAACTAAAAGATCAATGCAAGTTTAATAACTGTCTGCACAAAGAAGAACCGCATTGTGCCATAAAAGCAGCTTTAGAAAAAGACGAAATTGCCTGGTCGCGTTACAATAGTTATCTGAAAATTTTAGAAGGCGATGACGAACATTATCGTACCGATAGTTATGGCGAAGATCGCGCTGCGAGTGATGAAACGAGAAAATAAAAATTAAATTCCAATTTTTTTAAATTCCAAATTCCAATTGAAAAACGAAACGATTGTATTGTAGAGATGCAATGCAGTGCATCTAACGTTAGAAATAAAATTCCAATAATTCCTTTATCCCGATAGCTATCGGGAGTGGCAAAACCCATTTCGAAAAAAATGAAAGTAGTAATCCAAAGAGTTTCAGAAGCATCCGTAACCGTAGATCAGAAAAAAGTAGCAGAAATTGAAAAAGGTTTATTAATTTTAGTTGGAATTGAAGATGAAGATACTCAGGAAGATATTGACTGGCTGGTTGGAAAAATCATAAAAATTAGAATTTTTGGAGACGAAAATGATGTTATGAACTGCTCGGTTCAGGATGTTGACGGCGATATAATTGTTGTTTCTCAATTTACACTTCATGCTTCCACCAAAAAGGGAAATCGTCCTTCGTACTTAAAAGCTTCAAAGCCAGAATTTGCAATTCCTATGTATGAGAACTTCGTAAAATCTTTAGAAAATGAATTTCAAAAGAAAATACAAACCGGAATTTTTGGTGCCGATATGAAAGTCAGACTGTTAAATGACGGCCCTGTAACCATTTTAATTGACAGTAAAAACAAAGAGTAATCTTTCTTAAAAATTTGTTAAGAATTTCGCAAAATAATATATATTTGACGAAATTACTTACTAATGAAAAACTCAGGTTTTGCGCTTTTTTTTCTCTTATTTTCTCTTATTTCATTTGCTCAAAAGAGCGAATATAGTACCACTTCAATACCAGATAGCATTAAAGAAAATGCTAATGCCGTTGTCCGTCTCAATCAGGTTGATATTGTAATTTCTTCTCAGAGAAACATGAATATTAAAACCCAAAGAATTGTAACGGTTTTGAATGAAAAAGGAATAAGCGAAATTGATGCTTTTCAGCATTATGATAAAACCACAAGTGTAAAAAGTATCGAAGCAATTGTCTATGATGCTTTTGGTAATGAAATCAAAAAAATAAAAAGAAAAGATTTTAAAGATCAAAGTACAGTTGGCGGAAGTACTCTTTTCTCAGATAACCGTGTTTTGTTTTTAGACTATACACCAATTTCATATCCTTTTACAATTATTTATAATAATGAAGTAGAAACTTCAAATACTGCATTTATTCCACAGTGGTTTCCTGTACAGGGTTATTATGTGAGTGTCGAAAAAAGTATTCTGAATGTAGCTTTCCCCAATAACCTCGGTTTCAAAAAGAAGGAATTACAATTTTCAAATTTTAACATCAAAAAAACGGTAGACGACGCTACAAAATTGTCTTATACAGCAATTAATATTCCGGCCCAAAAACAAGAAGATTATAGCCCTTCTTTTAAGGATCTTTTTCCGAAAGTAATGTTGGGATTAGAGAATTTCCATTTAGAAGGTGTTGACGGAAATGCTACAACATGGGAAGCATTTGGAAAATGGTATGGTGAAAAGATTTTAAGCGGAACTACAATTCTTCCGGAAGAAACCAAAGCAAAAATAAAAGCGCTTGTTGGAGACGAAAAAGATCCGGTTAAAAAAGCAAAGATTGTTTATGACTATGTGCAGAAAAAATCACGATATGTAAATATTGCTATTGGTATTGGCGGTTGGAAACCAATGATGGCTACAGATGTTGATCGTTTGGGTTACGGAGATTGCAAAGCATTAACCAATTATACAAAAGCACTTCTGCAAACAGTAGATGTTCCGTCATACAATACGATTTTATACGGAGATACTTATAAAACAAATATTCAGTCTGATTTTGTTTCTATGCAGGGAAACCACATGATATTGTCAATTCCAACAACCAATGGTTATACTTGGTTAGAATGTACAAGTCAGGACGATCCTTTTGGTTATCAGGGAACTTTTACAGATGACAGGGATGTTTTGATCGTAAAGCCTGAAGGAGGAGAAATTGTCAGAACTACAATATATGAAGACAAAGGAAATACTCAAAAAGACAAAGGAACATACACAATAGATGAAAACGGAAATTTTACCGGATCTATTTTTATAGTTTCCGAAGGAACTCAATACAATTCAAAATCAAGAGTCGAGCATTTACAACCCACAGAAAAAGAAGCACATTATAAGGAATATTGGGATAATATCAATAATTTGAAATTAGGCAAAATAACATTTACCAACGATAAGGAAAATATTCGTTTTACAGAAGATGTGCAGCTCAGTGCAATAAGTTATGCCTCAGTTGCTGCCAATAAAATGATTTTTCCGATAGACGCATTTAATCAGAATGAAGGAAATGTTAAACGAATCAGAAACAGAAAAAATCCTTTCCATATTCAGCGTGGTTATTTAGATACCGATGAAATTGAAATTAATCTTCCAACAGGTTTTGCAATTGAGTTTTTGCCTCAAAATTTTGAATTGAAAGGGAAATTTGGAGAATACAAAACTGAAATTATCAAAAAAGAAAATAACAAACTCACCTACAAACGTTCTATGCTTTTAAATAAAGGAAAATATTCTAATAAGGAATATGATGAATACCGCCTTTTTATAGAACAAATTTCAAGAAACGATAATGCCAAAATCATACTAACCAAGAACTAATCCAAACCAATGAAAACTAAACAATTACCAATTATCTTATTATTCTTTTTTTCTCTTTTTAATCTGAGTGCGCAAGAATTTAAACTTGGAAAAGTAACGATTGCTGAATTGCAGGAAAAAGTTCATTCAAAAGATTCTTCGGCTTCAGCTGCCATTTTATACAAAAGAGGAAAATCAAGAATTGAATATGATCAGAATGACGGTTTTGTTACATTGACAGATGTAGAAACCAGAATAAAGATTTATAAAAAAGATGGTTACGATTGGGCAAATCATTCAGTAGTATATTATTCAGGAACAGGAGGCCGTGAAAAAGTATTTTTTTCTGATGCAAACACATTTAATTTAGTGAATGGTAAAATCGAAAAAACAAAACTTCAAAGTGATGGAACTTTTGATGAAGTTGTAAACAAATTTACAAGCAGAAAAAAAATAACAATGCCTAACGTTAAAGAAGGATCTGTAATAGAATTTAAATATACGATAAGATCTGAATTTAGAGAAATCAGAGATTGGGATTTTCAGGCAAGTATTCCGGTAAACTATTCTGAGTTTACAACTTATGTTCCTGAATATTATGTCTATAATGCAAGACAAAAAGGATATATTTTTCCTAAAGTAGTAAGTGAAAAGAACAACAAGTCTATAAATTTTTTAAATAAAGAACGACAATCTTCGGGAGGATTTAGTGGTATAACAACTACCTATTCATCTGATAAAGTAGATTATACAGAAACGAAAACAACTTATATAGCTGAAAATTTTCCGGCTATGAAAGAAGAGGCTTATGTGAATAATATTGATAATTATACTTCCAGTATACAACATGAATTATCAATGGTTAAATTTCCGAATCAGCCAATGAAACCTTATTCTACAGATTGGAATTCTGTAGTAAAAACAATCTATGATTATGATGATTTTGGTCCTGAATTAAACAAAACGGGTTATTTTGAGAATGATTTAAAACAAGTTTTAGCAGATAAAAATAAAGATGATGAGAAAATATTGGCAATTTTAAATTATGTCAAAAATAGCGTAAAATGGAACGATTATACCGGCTACAGCTGTTATAACGGAGTGAAAAAAGCATATAAGGAAAAAACAGGAAACACAGCCGATATCAATCTGATGCTGACTGCGATGTTGCGTTATGCAGGCCTTACTGCGAACCCTGTTCTGGTGAGTACGCGTTCAAACGGAATTGCATTATTTCCTAACAGAACAGCTTTTAATTATGTAATTGCAGCAGTAGAAACCCCAAACGGAAATATTTTATTGGATGCAACAAGTAAATATTCTTCTCCAAATGTTTTGCCTCTAAGGGTTTTGAATTGGGAAGGTAGATTAATACGTAAAGACGGAACCTCAGATTCAGTTGATTTAATGCCGGCAAAAGCTTCTAATGATGTTGTTTTTATGACTTATGCTGTTGGACCAGACGGTAAAGTTTCCGGAAAAACAAGAAGACAATGTACGGATTATAATGCGATGATTACCAGAAGTAATTTTGATCAGTTAAAAGAAGATGCATATCTGGAAAAATTAGAAAATGATAACAACAAAATAGAAATCAGCGATTATAGCCGAACAAACGAAAAAGATATTTTATTGCCAAGTATGGAGTCTTTTTCATTTTCAGGAAATAATTTGTCGGAAGTAATTGGAGAAAAAATATATTTAAATCCGATGTTGTTCTTTACTAATGAAAAAAATCCTTTTAAACAGGAAAACCGCGAATATCCTGTAGATTTTGGATTTCCTTTTTCAGATAAATACAATATTACAATCCAGATTCCGGAAGGATTTGCAGTAGAAACATTGCCAGCAGCGGCGGCTTTGGTTATGGAAGACAATTTAGGGACTTTTAAATTTAATATTGCTGCCAGTGGAAATTCGTTGCAATTGGCAATTGTTCATCAGATAAACGAAGCTATTGTTTCTGCAGAAAAATATGAAATGCTAAAGGAATATTATAAAGCAATGATTGCTAAAGAATCAGAAAAAATTGTTTTAAAAAGAATTTAAAAATATGAGATTACCCGCTTTTGCTTTTTTACTTTTTCTAATTTGTAACTCTTTTTCAATTACTGCACAAAGT
>SEBM01000936.1 GCA_004296145.1 Flavobacterium sp. | reverse complement strand
TTCCTTATCTTTGCGCCATTCCGGCGGATTTGTTTATTGTTCGGCCATAACAGAACTAATAAACGCAGCAACTTCCTTCTTAGGGTTCCTCCGTTTATACAAGCCACACTAAGCAGCAAAAACACCGGTCTGTTAACTATGACCACGATTCAGGAATTATTACAACACCGCATTTTGATTATTAACAACTTATTCTTAACTTCAATACTTTAATTACATCTATAAATTTTGAAAAAATGGATTATATCGACTACTATAAAACATTGGATGTTACAAAATCAGCCACAGAAGCTGAAATAAAAAAAGCCTATCGAAAAGCTGCCCGAAAATATCATCCGGATCTGAACCCAAATGATAAGGAAGCTGAGAAAAAATTTAAGGAAATCAACGAGGCTAACGAAGTTTTGAGCAATCCTGAAAATCGAAAAAAATACGATAAATATGGAAAAGACTGGAAACATGCCGATGAATTTGAAAAAGCAGGTTACAATCCGAATCAACAACAACGTTCCGGGCAGCAACAAAGCAATTATGATTATTCTGATTTTTCCGGAGGCGATTTCTCTGGCGGTGACTTTTCTGATTTCTTTAATTCAATGTATGGTTCATCGAGAAGCAGCAGAAGTCAGTCTAAATACAGAGGACAGGATTTTAATGCCGAATTGCAATTAGATTTGGCTTCGGCATACACAACACAAAAACAAAACCTGGCTGTAAATGGCAAAAATATCAGAATAACAATTCCTGCCGGTGTAGAAAACGGTCAGGTTATAAAAATTGCAGGACATGGAGGCCCCGGTGCGAATGGCGGGCCAAATGGCGATCTGTACATTACTTTTACTATTGAAAACAATTCAGATTTTAAAAGAGAAGGTAATAATTTGTATGCCGATGTTGATCTTGATCTGTACACCGCAATTTTGGGAGGTGAAATTTTCGTGAATACTTTTGACGGAAAAGTAAAAATCAAAGTTCCCGAAGAAACCCAGGCCGGTACAAAAGTAAAACTAAAAGGAAAAGGTTTTCCGGTTTACAAAAAAGAGAATCAGTTTGGAGATCTGTATATTACTTATAAACTAAAAGTTCCAACGAAACTGACTAAAAAAGAAAAAGAATTATTTGAAGAATTATCTAAAATAAGAAATCATGAATAGTAAAAATTTAATTCAGATAAAACAA
>SEBM01000272.1 GCA_004296145.1 Flavobacterium sp. | reverse complement strand
GTTTTTTATTTTTTGATACAAAAATATAACTACAATTGAAATAAGACTTTGTACTATAGCATAAATCAAAGCCACAAGCCTATGTTGTATTTTATACTCATTGCTCAATATCTGATAAAAATGAAGTCTGTGTGCTTCAAAAATATTTTGCTTAAGATATAATCGGTGCAGAATTGTACAGATAGCATCTACTCCATAAACTGCCAGGAAAAGAAGCCAAATAATAGAATTAGTATTTAAAATCAATTTGAAAATCAAATAAATAATCCAAAAAGCAATTGCAATACTCCCTACATCACCTGCAAAACATTTTGCTTTTTTTCTGTAGTTAAAAAACAAAAAGACAACGCTCGCAAGTATCGGATAAACTATAAAATCTACATCAACAAAAAGTTGAACATATTTATTCACATACCATAGAGAACCCATAATTACTATAGTATACAATCCGGTTATTCCATTTATACCATCCATGAAATTATAAGCATTTATAATTCCGATTGCAAAAATGTAAGCTAAGACAACCCAAGGAATAGAAACATTACTAAATACGCCTAAATCGTAAAAAATCAAGCTTATAGACAGAAAGTGAACTGAAATCCTGATTTTATTAGAAAGACTTTGAATATCATCCCAAAAACTTACTAAACTTACTAAGGTGATTCCGGTAAAAAAGAAATAATTATATTGAATATTTTGTGTAAAGTAAAGCAGTGCTGCAAACCAAAATATAATACCTCCGCCTCTTAATGTAATTTCGGTATGGGAACTTCGTAGATTTGGTTTGTCAATAATATTGAACTTGTCTGCGACTTTAAAATATAATAATTCAATTATAAATAAAATTAAGAATATAATAGTGTAAATCATCGAATGGATAACAGCTTTAAAGTTTTTTGTGTTAGATTTTAAATTTTAAAATATTTAAAAGGTATTCACCATAACCTGATTTTTTTAAAGGTTCGGCTAACTCTCGTAATTCTTCTGAAGTTATGAAACCTTGCCTCCAGGCAACCTCTTCAATACAGCCAACCTTCAGTCCCTGACGTTCTTCCAAAACCTGAACAAATTGTCCTGCCTGCATTAAACTATTGAATGTTCCTGTATCCAGCCATGCTGTACCTCTGCTCAAAATTCCGACTTTCAGTTTTTCCTGCTCCAGATATACTTTGTTTACATCGGTAATTTCGTATTCGCCTCTGGCACTTGGTTTAATATTTTTAGCAATTTCAACAACAGTATTATCGTAAAAATATAATCCGGGAACAGCAAAATTTGATTTTGGCACTAATGGTTTTTCTTCAATTGATATTGCTTTTTTGTTATCGTCAAATTCAACAACGCCATAACGTTCGGGATCGGCAACATGATAGGCAAAAACTACTCCTCCTTGTGGATCAGCATTTTCTTTTAATAATTGCTGCATATGAGTTCCAAAAAAGATATTATCTCCTAAAACAAGGGCAACTTTATCATTTCCTATAAATTCTTCACCAATTACAAATGCCTGCGCCAAACCGTTTGGGTTTGGCTGTTCGGCATAGCTAAATTTGCAGCCAATATTTTTGCCATCTCCTAAGAGTTTTTTAAAGTGAGGCAAATCATGAGGTGTAGATATAATTAGAATTTCATTAATACCAGCCATCATTAATGTTGAGAGCGGATAATAAATCATTGGTTTATCATAAACAGGCATTAATTGCTTGCTAACTGCTAAAGTCAGGGGATGCAGTCTAGTACCAGAACCTCCTGCTAATATTATTCCTTTCATATTTTCTTATATTAATTCAATGAAGCAATATTACAAACTCATCATTTTCTTCAAACTATCTTTGTAATACGGAACATTTACCTGATATGTTTCTTTAATTTTTGATTTATCCAATAAAGAATAAGCCGGACGTTTTGCCTGTGTCGGATATAATGAAGACGGAATTCCGTTTATATCACAATTATAACCTCCAATTTCTTTTATAGCTAATGCGAATTCGTACCAGCTAATTTCTCCTTCATTTGAAAAATTATAAATTCCCGGATACCAATTAGAACTGCTAATGATTTTTAAAATTGCTATTGCTAAATCTGCAGCATATGTTGGACTTCCAATCTGGTCATTGACAACATTCAAACTGTCTCTTTCCTGCATTAGGCGAGACATTGTTTTAACGAAATTATTTCCAAAACCTGAATATACCCAAGATGTCCTAAGAATTATTGCATTAGGATTTTTTTCTAAACAAATTTGCTCACCGGCCAATTTAGTTACTCCATAAACATTAATTGGATCAGTTAGTGCTTTCTCATCTAAAGCGTCTGAGGATGTACCATCAAAAACATAATCTGTAGATATATGAATTAATTTCGCATTATTTACTGAAGACCAACTTGCTAAAACACCAACTGCCAAATGATTAATCGTATCTGCAAGTTCATTTTCTGACTCTGCTTTGTCTACCGCTGTATAAGCTCCACAGTTAATAATTATATTTGGATGAATTTGGTCAAGCTGCTTTTCTAAAACAGACAAATTATTTAAAGTAATCTGATTTCTGTCTGCAAATAACCATTCAAATTGAGGATGTTTTTCAGACAAAACTCTTAATTCTGAGCCTAATTGTCCGTTTGAACCCGTTACCAAGATTTTTTTCATTAAAACAAACTATTACAGTTTTCAATAAATGGAAGGATCTGATCTTTTTCGGAAACAATTGCATCCTTTAAATCTATTCCCCAATCAATATTCAAATAAGGATCATCAAATTTAATTCCTCCTTCAGAATCTTTATTATAAAACTGATCACACTTATACATCACAGAAGCTGTTTCGCTTATTACAGAGAAACCATGTGCAAAACCCTGAGGTACTAACAATTGTTTTTTATTTTCTGCAGACAGCAGAACAGTAAATGATTTTCCATAAGTTGGAGAATTTTTTCTCAAGTCTACTGCAATATCAATAATCTCGCCTTCTAAAACACGAACTAATTTTGTTTGCGCAAAAGGAGGGTTTTGATAATGTAGCCCTCTCAAAGTCCCTTTTTTAGAAAAAGACTGATTATCCTGCACAAAATCAATATCGATACCCAAGTCTGAAAATTTAGTTTTATTATATGATTCAAAAAAATAACCTCTTTCATCTCCAAAAACAGTTGGCTCAACTATAATTAAATCTTTTATAAATGTTTTTATAATATTCATTTTAATTATTTATGTTAAAGCTTTTAATCGTTTTTTCAAGCGCTTCTTTGGTTGAATATGGGAGCTTTTCAATACCCAAAGCAGATTTTATTTTTTGATTTGATACTCTGTAATTCTCTGTCAGTTTTTGAACTGTTTCAGAATTTAGAGGCAATTTTATAATATCTCCAAATTTAGCTGCCCCATTTATTAAACTTTTAGGAATAGCAACAGACAAATTTTTTTTATTTGAAACTGAAGATATTAATTGCACTAGTTCATTAGTCGATAACATTTCATCATCTGAAAAATTATAAACTCCTGACTCAACACTCTTTTTATCAAGAATTTCTTTAATCATAAAATTTAGATTATCAATCCCTAAAAATGATCTTTCATTTTTAAATGCTGCCAATGGGTATGGAATTCTCTTTTGAATAATGTTATACAGCAAATTTAAATTTCCTTTATTCCCAGGTCCATGAATCATACAAGGTCTAATAATAAAAACTCTTTTGCCTGCAGGAATAGTTTTTGACAAAATATATTCTTCTGCTTTTAATTTTGATCTTCCATATGGTGTAGCGGGAACAGATTGAAAATCTTCATATAAAACTCCATCAACTTTATCTGCAACTGCTTTTACGCTACTGAAATAAATAAAATCTTTAACATTACTATTCAAAAATGCATCAAATAATTCTACAGTTAAATCTGTATTTATTTTAAAATATTCAGCCTCATTACTTATATTTTTTGTGTCATGAGCTTTTCCTGCCAAATGAATAATTGCATCGCCGTTTAAATCAGTTTTCCAAATAGAATTACGTAATGAAATGGGATGAACAATCAAATTATGACTTTCAAGATAATTATAAAGATTTGTACCAACAAAACCAGATGCGCCGGTCAATATGATGTTCATATTTTAATTATTAAGGTCATTATAAATTTTTAAATGTGTAGAAATAACACCTCTTACATTGAACTCCTCTTCGGCTTTAATTCTTGATTTCTTACCCATTTCTACTATGAGTTCATGATCTAAAATCAATTTTTCTAATGCGTCGGCAAGTTCTTGTACTGAATAAACAGGAACTTTAAATCCATTTTGACCTTCATCTACACATTCCCGACATCCAATAGCATCAGTAGTTACTATTGCTCTTCCTATTGCACAGGCCTCAATTAGTGTTTTTGGCATCCCTTCTCTATAAGAAGGCAAAACAACGATATGAGAGTCTTTATAAACTTCTACCATATTTTTTTGGTATCCAATCCAAATTACATACTCTCCATCTTGCCAATCGTTTAGATATGATGCCGGAACTCCTGCTTTATTTTCTTCGTCAGCCAGCCCTGAGAGAATAAATTGTGCTTTATTATGGTATTTCGCTTTAAGAATATCAGAAGCCTCTTTTAATTCTTTTACCCCCTTGTCCCATAACATTCGAATTGGTAATAGAATTTTTATCCTTTCAAAGGCTGGCATCTCAGAAAAAGAAAATTCGTCGAGATTAACTCCTGAACCTTTTATTTTGATAATAGCGTTATTACCATAGATAACCCCTAACTTTTTAAGCTCACGCTCATCATCGTCATTTTGAAAAATGATGCTCAAACTCTTTCTGTTAAAACCATACTTCATTAGTTTCAACATTATTTTTTGAACTAAACTCTGTCTGTCTCCCGTAAAATTATATCCGAGTCCGCTAATAGCGTTGACCACACCTTTAATTTTTAAAAATTTAGCGATAACGGAACCGTAAATTACAGGTTTTAAGGTAATATGATGCACAACATCCGGAGAAATTTTTTTGTAAAGTTTTCTAAATGCTATTAAGGTTTTTAATTCATCTAAAGGATTTGTTCCTGAACGCGAAAATTTAAAATCTATAAATTCTATTCCATCAACCTCTATTTCTTTGCCTCTTCCTGTATCTTCAGCAGCTACAAAAACTTTCCATCCTAATTTTGAAGCTTCCTGAGCTATACATAACCTGTGGGAAATAAAAAACCAATCTACATTGGCCACCATTAAAAGTGTTTTCATTTAAATAAAATATTTATCTAGTATTGAAGAAATCAATTATTATCTTCAATTAATTTGTTTATTGAATTATTGCAATAATAATTGATAGATGCTAACATAGCTCTCTATCATTTTATTAATATCAAAATCTTGAGATCTTTTATAACAAGAAAGTGATACAGAAGCATATAATTCTTCATTTTGTTTTAATTCGGTGATTAGTTTTGCAAGCTCCTCTGCATTCCCTTTTTCGAAAAGTAAACCATAATCTTTTACTATATCTTTTATTCCTTCTATGTTACTGGCTATTACAGCTTTTTTACTGGCCATACCTTCTACAGCAGCCAATCCGAAACCTTCCCAGACAGATGACAATAAAACCACATCACAATAACTAATTAATTGTGGAATATCATATCTGTTACCTAAAAATAATACTCTGGATTCGAGATTTAATTCTGAAACTAATTTTTTATTAGGTTCTAATAAAACTCCATCTCCAACTAATATTAATTTAACA
>SEBM01000935.1 GCA_004296145.1 Flavobacterium sp. | reverse complement strand
CTGATGGAAAATACTTTTTCATGGCTGATTTTACCAAATTCCAATATCATATTAATGTATGAAAAGATATTGAGCCTGGTCTTGTTTGCATTCATCATTTATAAATTCGAATATTTGAAATCTAGTGAAAAGATTTATTTTTTTCTGATAGGCGCTATCGTCGTAAAAATGATCTTTGAATCCATGTTAAACTATGGAACGATATTTCAGCAGCTTACACTTTTCACTATCCTTTTTCCTGCAGCCTATATCATTTTCGTTAAATACATATGTCGAATTTACGATTTTGACATCCTTGAATTGATTGCGCAGTTTTATATCCTGCTGTATATCCTATTCATGGCAATTTATGGTAGAGGATTTTCTTTTAGTTTAGAACAGGTAACCATGATCGATTACGGCCCTTTTTCTGGTGATAGCAGAATTATTCATGCCCGGTCTATATTTATGATGATTATTCCCATGTTATGGTATCTAAATGAGTTTTTAATGCGTAAAAAGATGATCTCACTTTTTATCTTGATCATCTGCTTTAGCATAATTGTCGTGCATCAACATCGTTCAGTTTGGGCAAGTAGCATTTTTGCTCTCGGTATCTACTTTTTTATGAGTTTAAGGGCAAATCTTTTATCCATACCCAGATTATTGAACATCTTTATTACTAGTATAATTTTATTGGTATTGTTGTCATTTATTATCTCTCAGGTATTTCCTGGAACACTTGAGTTTTTCGCAGATAGATTCAGTGAAATTCTAGACCCGGCGAAAGAAGACGGTACTGGTAAATTCAGGGCAGACCAACGTAGAGTTTATTTTCCAATGGTTTTAGAAAGACCACTTTTTGGTTGGACCTTCGAAGGTTTTGAAATGAAAAATCCTTTAGTAGATTGGTGGCCTGAAAAAACAGGTCAGCATTTTCATGAGGGCTTTATGGAGATGCTTTTTTACCATGGTTTTCTAGGTTTAATATTGAAATATTTTTACTTAGCATATTTAGCATTTAAAGTTTTTGCCAAAAATTTAGACCAAAAGTCTATTATTTTAATATCCTTTTCTCTAGCGGGCTTAATATTTTCATTTAGCTACGTACTGCCTCTAATTTTCTGGGGTCACGTCGGATTATGCCTTTACTATCTTGAGCGAAAATCAGATGATCATCTCTCTGAAGAATCAGAATATA
>SEBM01000271.1 GCA_004296145.1 Flavobacterium sp. | reverse complement strand
CCTAAAAACAGGATTTCTTCTTTCCCTACAATCTCTTTATTAGGAAATGAATATTTAATTTGTTCAATTTTAACTAGATTACCTTGCGATAAAGTGAATGTTCTGTAAACGCTTCCATTAACTTTTTCAAGTACTTTATTTTCAGAATATTCATAAGTGTACAATATTGGGTCTAAAGAAAATGGATATAATTTCTTCACACTACGGCTCAATAATTTTCCGTTACTAATTACAAATTCTTTTGTATAAGGCTTTGCAACTTGGTTATAAGAATGATCTACTATAATTTTATCATTTTGATAGGTAATTAAATCTTTGGATTCTTCACTCAATACCCAGTTACTAAGACTACTACCAGTCGAAATATTTATAAGACCACCTTTGACCACATTTATTCTGTTTTCATTATCATATTCAAATTTGATTTCTGACAAATCATCGTTAATTATATCTTCTGAAAAAGTTATATCGTCATAATAAAGACTCAATATTTTAGCACCAGTAAGCTTACAATTTGTCTGCGTCGGAGTTTGAATTTCATCGTTACCAGAGCATGATAATAATATAGCGCTTAACATTCCGAGAAAAATATTTTTTTTCATTTATTACTTTTTAGATTTTCGACAAATGTATAATTTTAGAAACGTTATAAAAACTCTGTTTTCTAATTTCCCAACAAAAAACTATCTTCGCTTTCCAATAAATCAAATTAAATCCGGCAATAATCTAAAGTCTAAAATCAACAATCTAAAATTAAAAAATGTCCAATAATCTCCTAGAAACTCCTATCGAATACCTAAAAGGCGTTGGTCCAAGTCGCGGCCAGTTGCTTCGAAAGGAATTGGGAATTCATAAATATGGAGATTTGATTAATTTTTTTCCGAATAGGTATATAGACAGAACACGTTATTATAAGATAAACGAATTGCAAAATACAGGTTCTGAAGTTCAGATTATTGGAAAGATCATCAATATAAAAACGGTCGAATTTGCTAAAAACAAAAAACGTCTGGTTGCCACTTTCGTGGACGACACAGGGCAAATAGATCTTAATTGGTTTCAGGGGCACAAGTGGATTCGAGAGAGTCTGAAACTGAATGAAGTTTGTGTGATTTTTGGAAAATGTTCTTTGTATGGAAGCCAGTTTAGTATGGCGCATCCGGAAATAGAATTATTAAAAGATCATGAAAAAAGCTTGCGTTCTGCCATGCAGCCTGTTTATCCTTCGACAGAAACACTGACCAATCGTGGTATTTCTAACCGGACGATAAATAAACTGATGGAACAATTGTTTATTGAATCCCAAAATTTATTTACCGAAACTTTTCCGCCTTATTTAATTGAAGAATTAAAACTGATTTCTAAAAAAGCGGCTTTATTCAATATTCATTTTCCTAAAAGTACCGATGCTTTAGCGAAAGCGCAATTCCGTTTAAAATTTGGAGAATTGTTTTTTATTCAACTGCAATTAATCACCAAAAACCTTATTCGGAAACATAAAATAAAAGGACATCCGTTTACAAAAGTGGGAGAACTTTTTAATGAATTTTATCAAAATCATTTGCCGTTTAGCCTGACAAATGCGCAGAAAAGAGTAATCAAAGAAATCCGTTCAGATATGGGAAGTAATGCCCAAATGAACCGTTTATTACAGGGAGATGTTGGTTCCGGAAAAACAATTGTGGCATTTATGAGCATGCTTCTGGCAATAGACAACGGTTTTCAGGCTTGTCTGATGGCGCCCACAGAAATTTTGGCAAATCAGCATTTTATGGGATTATCAGAATTGGCAAAAACCCTTGATCTCAATATTAAGATTCTGACCGGATCTACAAAAACGGCAGCCAGAAAAGTTATCCACGAAGAACTTGAAAACGGAAACCTGCATATTTTAATTGGTACTCACGCTTTGCTGGAAGATAAAGTTAAATTTAAAAATTTAGGTTTGTCTGTAATTGATGAACAACATCGTTTTGGTGTAGAACAACGTTCTAAATTATGGAAGAAAAATGATATTCCGCCACACGTTTTAGTCATGACGGCGACTCCTATTCCGAGAACTTTGGCAATGAGTTTATATGGTGATTTGGATATTTCTGTGATTGATGAATTACCTCCGGGAAGAAAACCAATCGAAACGGCGCATCGCTATGACTCGAACCGTCTGAAAGTATGGAAATTTATTCGTGACGAGATTGCAAAAGGAAGACAGATTTATATCGTTTATCCGTTAATTCAGGAATCTGAAAAAATGGATTATAAGGATTTGATGGATGGTTATGAAAGTATTTCAAGAGATTTTCCGCTGCCTCAATATTCGATTTCTATTTTGCACGGAAAAATGAAACCTGCTGACAAAGATTCAGAAATGAAACGCTTTTCTGAAGGAAAAACTAACATTATGGTGGCAACAACAGTGATCGAAGTTGGTGTAAATGTACCTAATGCGAGTGTAATGATTATAGAAAGTGCCGAACGTTTTGGATTGTCACAACTCCATCAGCTGCGCGGACGTGTCGGTCGTGGTGCCGAACAAAGTTATTGTATCCTGATGACAAGCCATAAACTAAGCACAGACAGTAAAACCCGCATGGAAACAATGGTACAAACCAACGATGGTTTTGAAATTGCCGAAGTTGACCTTAAACTTCGTGGTCCCGGAGATTTAATGGGAACGCAGCAAAGTGGTGTTCTAAACCTGCAAATTGCTGATATTGTAAGAGATCGCGATATTTTATCTTTAGGAAGAAATTACGCCATGAAAATCCTAAAAGAAGACCCAGCCCTCCAAAAACCGGAACATGCAATTCTAAAAGCCGTTTTTATAGAATTAACGAAGAAAAAGAATATTTGGAATTATATTAGTTAGAAGGTGCAAAGCTTCATAGCTACAGAGATGCAAAGGATTTACACTTGGATTTTGACCTACTAATACCTTAAATATTGAGATTAAAAAAAATAGCCAAAGAAAAACTCTGAACCTTTGCAGCTTTGCAACTTTGAACCTCAAAAAAAAACATACCCCAAAGTATCATCTTAAACGCTCGATGTTTAAGTCTAAAACATTCTATTAAATTAGTAAGCTTGATAGATTTGGGGCAAAAAAGCTTTACTATTTTAGAACTGATACAATGAAGTATATTTTTATTTTATTATTTCTTTTTGGTATCCTTCTTTTCAAAAAAACCGTTGAAGAAACCTTTTTTTACTTTGTTTTTATCGTCTTTTCCTGTTGCTACCAGATGATCTACATATTCCATATACGATTTGTTTCTTTCTTCAAGAAAGCCAACTAAATATTCTTCAGAAGCATGGATTCCGCTTGCTTCTTCTATATGTAATAATTTTTTATACAATGGTTCGATAAATTTTGTAATGATATCTTCGGGAACTGATTTTCTTGTTCCAAAGAAACCCACAATTTCGCCATCAGAGTCAGAAATGATTTTAAAATCTGTGATTACCCAGTAGTATCGTCCGGTTTTAGACATATTCTTGATAATAGCATGAATGTTCTGGTTGGCTTTGATACTATCCCACAAAAATTTAAAAATAACCCTTGGCATATCAGGATGACGAATAACATTGTGCGGCTGTCCGATCAGTTCAAATTCATCATAACCTGATACATCAATAAAAGCTTCATTAGCATATAAAATTGTTCCTTTTGTGTCTGTTTTGCTGAGTAGTACTTTAGTTTTATTCCAGTCAACTTCTCTGTCTGATGGAGTCGGGCGGGTAATTCTGGTATCCATAATTTTTTATTTAAATAAATTAATATGCTATTATTTCTGCTTATAAATAGTGCTTTTCAAAGTAATACGCTCCTTAAAGATCGTTTTCTAAAATAACCAGTGTGTCTTTTATTTTCCTGAAAACAGCTTCGAGTTCTTCCTCAAGCCAATCGGGCAAAGTAGCGTCATTAGCCAATTTAAGATGTTGAATATCATTAGCAATCTGGATCAGTTTTTTATATTGAAAATCCAGATTCTTTGCATTCGGATTATTAGTGTATTGGCTAAGTATTAAAGCAACTTCTTTTCCGAATTCGGTTTCGGTTCCGATTTTCTCAAAAGAATTTAAATCAAAAGACTTTTTTAAAGAATCGAGCATTGCTTTTGCTGATTCAAAATCATGTTTGGACATAAAATAAGATTTAGGTTAAAACGGATTGATTTGGTGCACTTAATAAATAAAGTCCAGCGTTAGTTAGAAACCCTGTTTGCCGATTTACCGTGAATGTCATTGACCAAATCATCAATTTTCTTAGCACTTTCTCTCATCATTTCCAGATAACTTAGTAGTTTGTCGTTATCTGTATGTCCTTTAGAAACATCAATTAATTTTAAAACAGAATTTACGGGTAGTTTTAAATCCTGTGCTGTTCTGTAAACAAAAACATTAAACTCATTATTAGCTGATAATGAACTGTATTTTGCAGAAGCCAGTTTTATGTTTTCCAATTCATACTCATCAGATATTTTAGAAATATGTTTTTGGCTGTGTTCTTTAAAATAATAAGCCCAATAACCGTTCATAAAAAATACTACGGCTGCCAAAACAACGTGAATAATCAGCGTTTCTAAATCATAATTTACCTGAGAAAAATACAATTGCAAATCTTTTGGATCATTATAAACAGCACTTTGCATATATGCCAAACCTGCGTGATGCAGCACTACCAAAAGCGTAAGCGGAATTTGCAGTCTCCAGTTTTGATAAATAATCAAAATTGTACTGGCAATAAATACTGTAAAATGCATTTCGAACAAACCATGCATCTGATAAATATACTGCGCCATAAAAATAGCCAGCACTACAGATAAAACATATTGATAAAAAGTAGATTTTTTAAGAAACCATTTTGCAGAATAATACAATAAAAGATTTAATGTACCTACGCCCACTCCTATTTCAAACGTATCGTATTTAAAGGCGAGACCGATTCCGAGAAGAAAATAGATGGCAAGAACGTAATTGATAATGGTGTCAGACTTTTGCGTCATTGTAGCCATAAAACTGTGTAGATAATCTTGTTCATTCAAACTAGCTTTTGTTTTCATAATTTTTGATTTTGGTTAAGGGGGTTAGATTTATTTAGTGCATTTTGGTAACGAGCATCCGTAAGCTCTTAGAGCTAAAGCATTAAAAGTGGGGCTTTTAGTTTGCTGCAGCAAAGCATCAATTGCCATTTGAGCATAATTACTGTCAGCATTGGTGCAATATCTGGTTTTATTATAATTGCCACGGTAATACAAATTGTGCGAAGGATCAATAATAACAGCCTGTGGCGTTGAGAAAACACCGCATTTTTGTGCCATTGCCGAGTCAAAATAAACCGGAACATCTGCACCAAATTTCTTTTGGATCTCCTCAATAGTAAAATTTTTCTGCTTGTTGAGGACTACAATTTTAAAATTGATCTGATCTCCATACTTTTTTATTAAACCACTTACATGCGGAATATTAAACCTGGAACAAGGACAATCGGGATTAAAAAAATGAATGAAAACCGGTTTGTTATTCGTAACCCAGCATTTTCCTAAATCAACTCTGGAACCCATCGCAATTTGATGGTAATTTTTAGGAATCGGGGTTGGAAGACTGTATTTAAATTCGTTTTGCCAGAATAAAAATGATATTGCGAAGAGCAATAGAGTCAACCATAAGCCAAGTAATAATTTTTTCGCCATAAATAAGTAGTTTTTGGAAAGAAACGCTAACAATGTCTAAACA
>SEBM01000270.1 GCA_004296145.1 Flavobacterium sp. | reverse complement strand
TTAAATAACTGATTATTAGTTGTTTGAGTTTTGTAAAAACATCAAATTCTAATGTTCCTCTAATGTAGCGCTGAAAATTTAGTTTTAAATTGCGCACTTAGAATTTTTAGACAAATGCTCAACAAAATAAAAAATAGTCTTTTATGCAAATGCCTTCAGGTGTTACTAATTGGCTATTTTTTAATGAGCAGTATAAACATCGCCAACACTTTTGGGCTGATCATAAATGACAATGCCGGACAACATTCGGTATCAGGAATGACATGTAATTTTCTAAAGAAAATATTTAAATGTGACGCAATCACAGAAGAAGAAGTAGATACTAAAACAAAAGATTGCAAAACAACCAAACTTGCCAAAGGAATTCCGTCATTGGATTATCTGGTTCCTTTAGACGCTTCCTTGCATTACATCGATTTTCAGATCGAAACTGCGGGAAAAAACTATATTGACAATCCTATTTTTTCCTTCGGATTTCATGGTAAAATTCATTTACCTCCTCCACAAATACTGATATAGATATTTTTTTTTAATTTTAGAAGAAATTCTGACATCCATGCTATGGTGTTTGCCGTATATATCTATTAATCTTGTATTTACAATAAATTCATGACTCCACTTAAACGTTTTTTTAATTTATTAAAACTAGACAAGCGCGACGTATATCAAATTGTGTTTTATGCCGCTTTTGCTGGTTTGGTCAACCTTTCACTGCCTTTGGGAATCCAGGCTATTATTAATTT
Source organism: Flavobacterium sp. (assembly GCA_004296145.1). Taxonomy (GTDB): domain Bacteria; phylum Bacteroidota; class Bacteroidia; order Flavobacteriales; family Flavobacteriaceae; genus Flavobacterium. The sequence continues at coordinate 5,001 of SEBM01000270.1, read as the reverse complement.
TATCCAGAGCGGACAGCTTAGTGTTTCCTGGATTGTTCTTGTATTTTTGGTTACAATCGGAGTTGGTTTTGGTGGCATATTAGTCATTTTACAACTTCGCATAGTCGAAAACCTGCAACAACGCATTTTCGTTCGTTCTTCTTTTGAATTCGCTTACAGAATGCCTTTGATTAAATTCAAAGAAATGTATTCAGAATATGCGCCCGAAAAAGCAAACCGTTTCTTTGATACACTTATGGTGCAAAAAGGAACAGCAAAACTATTATTAGATTTTTGTACCGCTTTTCTACAGGTGGGTCTGGGGATTATTTTACTGGTTTTGTACCATTCTTTCTTTATGGTTATCGGCCTTTTCTTTATCGCTATTTTATATATCATTTTTAAATTCTCTTATAGAGACGGTTTGGAAACCAGTCTTAACGAATCAAAATTTAAATACAAAGTAGCTGCCTGGCTTCAGGAAATTGCGCGCAACCGCGAAAGTTTCCGTAAAAAAAGCGGATTCGAATATGCCTTAAACAGAAATGACGGCTATGTAAGTGAATACGTTAATTACCGCGAAAAACACTTTCAGGTAATGAAAAAACAATATATTCAGCTCACTATTTTTAAAGTAATTGTTACGGCTGCCCTTTTATCTATTGGTGGTTTTCTGGTAATTCACCATCAAATGAATATTGGGCAGTTTGTAGCGGCTGAAATTGTTATTGTGTTGCTTATCAATTCTGTAGAAAAAATTATTTTCGGACTGGAATCTTTTTATGATGTACTTACTTCACTAGAAAAAATCGGTCAGGTAACAGATTTAGAAATTGCCTGTATTCCGCAAACATCAGACATCACCGAAACCGGAATTACTATAGAAACAGATAGTATCGCTTATAATTATCCGGGTTATAATAAAAAATCACTCAAAAATATAAACCTGAAAATCGCTCAGGGCGAAAAAATACTACTGACAGGAACAAACGGTGCCGGAAAAAGTACATTATTACGATTACTTTCCGGATTATTAGAACCAGAAAGCGGTGCTATGTATGTGACTGATAATTATATGAACCGTCTTGACGAAGATGCATACAGAGCTCAGGCAGGTACATTTATGGAAGGCGATGCCCTTTTTGCAGGTACCATTCGTGAGAATGTTGTTTTTGGAAATAGTACCATCAACAGCGATGATTTAAAATGGGCTCTGGATAATGTTTGTCTGACTCCATATATCAAAACTTTCCCGAACGGACTTGAAAATCAAATCCATCCGGGAGGAAACGAACTTTCTGCCTCTGATGTCCAGAAAATATTACTGGCGCGCAGTATCGTTCATAAACCAAATATATTATTCCTGGAAGATCCTGTTGACAAAATGGACGAACAGACTTCTGGTCAAATTGTTGATTTTTTACTTTCTGATAAAAATGACTGGACGGTAATTGTCACTTCTAAAAATGATATCTGGAAGGACAAATGCACCCGTATGATTACGATTGATGACGGAAAAATTATTAACGACATAAAGCTTTAATTATGCTCAATATATCTAAAGATAACAATGTACTTATAACTCCGGGCAAATACAAATCGATAACAAGCGTTGCCCGAAGACCACACTATAAAATCCTGAACAGGGTCATAGTAGGATTTTTGATTTTTCTGATTGCCTGCCTTTTCCTTCCGTGGACACAAAATATTTCGGGAAGTGGTTCTGTAACGACTTTAAAACCAGATCAAAGACCACAAACAGTGCACAATGCCATTGCCGGAAGAATTGAAAAATGGTTTGTAAAAGAAGGTGATTATGTAAAAAAAGGAGATACAATAGTTTTTATTTCAGAAGTAAAAGAAGACTACTTGGATCCTAATCTTGTCGGCAATACAAAACAACAAGTCGACGCTAAAAAAATGGCAGTTGAATCTTACGGAGATAAAGTAAACTCACTTGATGTTCAGGCAAAATCGCTGAATACAGAAAGAGAACTAAAATTGCAGCAGGCGCAGAATAAAATAAAACAAGCCCAACTGAAAATCAAAAGTGACAGTATGGATCTTGAAGCGGTAAAAACGCAATTAAAAATCGCCCAGACACAATTTGGCCGTTCAACTGCGCTTAACAAAGAAGGTCTGAAACCGCTTACTGATGTTGAACAGAAACGACTGAAACTTCAGGAATCTGAGGCTTATATTATTACGCAGCAAAATAAACTTTTGAGCAGTAAAAATGAACTTATAAATGCCAAAGTAGAGATCAACCGTATTACGGCTGAATATTCTGAAAAAATCTCAAAATCAAGAAGCGACAAATTTACAGCCTTAAGTACACAATATGATACGGAAGCACAGGTAAATAAATTGCAAAATCAATATGTGAATTACAGTATCAGAAATGGGTTGTATTATATCACGGCGCCTCAAAGCGGGTATGTAAACCGTGCTTTACTAGCTGGACTTGGTGAAACAATCAAAGAAGGAACGCCAATTGTAAGCATTATGCCTGCCGCTTATGATATTGCAGTAGAAACGTTTGTAGATCCTATCGATCTTCCGTTGGTGCATCGTGGTGCAAAAGTCCGTGTTTGGTTTGACGGTTGGCCAAGAATTGTATTTTCAGGATGGCCGGGATTGTCATACGGAACTTATGGTGGAAAAGTAGTGGCGATCGAAAATTTTATCAGTGCAAATGGAAAATACAGAGTACTTATTTCGCCGGAAGGCAGAGATCACAAATGGCCAAAAGAACTGAGCATTGGAGCAGGAGCACAAAGTATTGCTTTGCTGGAAACTGTTTCGGTTGGATATGAAATATGGAGAAATCTAAATGGTTTCCCGCCAAACTATTATAAGTCAGTAGAAAAAGAAGGAGATGAAAAGAAGAAAAAATAAAATGAAATCAGTTATAAAATTGTTTTCCTTTTTATTTTTATTCGGCTTTTTGAATGGATACAGTCAGGATTTTAATAAAGAGGAATTAAGTTATAGCGAATTTTTAGGATACGTAAAAAAGTATCATCCGCTGGTAAAACAGGCAAATCTTGAAGTAAGTACGGCTCAGGCTGCACTTATGGCTGCGCGTGGCGGATTTGATCCAAAAATAGAAGTTGATTACAATAAAAAAGAGTTTAAAGGAACAGAATATTATTCGTTATTAAACAGCAGTTTTAAAATTCCGACCTGGTACGGAGTCGAAATAAAAGCCGGTTTTGATGATACAGACGGGCAATATTATAATCCGCAAAACCGTACGCCAAATGCTGGTTTGACTTCGCTTGGATTGAGTGTTTCACTGGGTCAGGGTTTATTTATAAATCAGCGAATGGCAGATGTTAGAGAAGGAAAACTGCAACTTAAACTAAGCGATGCTGATCGAAAACTTAAAGCAATTGAAGTTTTGTACAAAGCAAGTGAAGCTTATTTTGAATGGAGAAAAAGCTACAACGAAGCAGAACTTTATAAAAGATATCTTGGCTTTGCAGGAACTCGTTTTGAGGGTGTCAAAAAATTAATTGAATTAGGAGATTCTCCTGCAATTGATAGTATTGAAGCCAAAATTACAGTTAGAAACAGACAATTAAATGTTGAAAACGGAAATCTAAAATTGGCAAAAGCAAAACTCTATCTTTCTAATTATTTATGGATTGAAAACGTTCCTGTAGAATTGGAAGAAAATGTAAAACCGGAAGAAAATTTAATTCAGACGCTGGAAGAAACATTAAAAACAGATGGAATGCTGGTGAATGTGGAGAATTTTGAATCACATCCGAAGATTCTGGCTTTGGAAACTAAATTGTCAATGTTAGAAGTAAACAGACAGTTAAAAGCAAATTTACTGCTTCCGAAGGTCAATGTTGGATACAATTATATTTCAGAACCTGCTTATTTTGATTCTTTTAATGCAGATGATTATAAGTTTAATATCGATTTTAGTATCCCGATTTTTCTTCGAAAAGAACGAGGAAACCTTAAAATTGCTAAAATTAAAATTGAGAATTTAAAGTTTGATATCAATCAGCAAAGACTGGAGCTGAAAAATAAAATTAAAGCACAGCAAACTGAAATTACTTCACTAAAAAGACAAAAAGAAGTAATTGATAATCTGGTCAAAGATTATCTGGCGATGTTAAACTCAGAAGAAAAGTTGTTTTCGTTTGGCGAAAGCTCCATATTTCTGATCAATTCAAGAGAAAATAATCTGGTGAGCGCGAAGTTATCGCAAATTAGCATAGAAAATCAATTCTATATTTCGAATGCAGAATTGTACAAAATACTCGCTAATCCGGATTAATGTTTGTATTACTTAGTTATGTAAAAAGCCATTAGTTGCAAATACTAATGGCTTTTTTATATCATAATTTTAAAATTTTCTTGGATGATTGACGGGATCTTTTTCTTCAAGATCCTGATCGATATCAAATTCCAGATCCAGATTATCTCTGGCGCTGTAACTTTCTCTTTGATAATTTTCCTCATCATTGACATCTTTTTGGTAATTAACCTGATCGTTAATATCTCTGTCATTTTCATCATAATCTTCTACTAAATCATCGTCAATATCAGATTCGTCAATTCCATCATCCGGATCTTCGTCTTCTTCCAAAGCATCAAGAAAAGCATCGTCCAGATCTTCTTCTTCTTCTTCTTCATTTATAATAGCATCATCTGTATTGGTGATAGTATCATCGTTTGGATCATATTTACTTTCAACTTCATTTTGATATTGATCAACATAACTTGAATTATCATCATTTGCATCAGATAAATTATTTGTTTCCTCTTCCGATTGATTTAAATTACGATTATCCCAACCGTAATTTTCTTTATTTTCTGTATTCATCTTTACTGAGTTTAATAGTTAATAAATTAAATCAGATTTTTAAATAATAAGCCTTCTTATAATACGTTAATAATGTACATTCCTGTATCAATTGCAGGTTCTGTATTAAACAGTAACCTTATATATTAATAATCTCAATTGTCGAAAGAAATTTATTCTGATACAGGAAGTACACA
>SEBM01000934.1 GCA_004296145.1 Flavobacterium sp. | reverse complement strand
CTTATAAAGCTAATATTGAAGGTGCTAAATTTATACACGCTGATATTTTTGATTTAAAAGAGGATGAACTTGAAAATCAAATTTCATTAAAGAAAAATGATGATAATCTCTTACTCATTGGTTGTAGCCCCTGTCAATTTTGGAGCATCATAAATACCACAAAAGAAAAATCGAAGCGTTCAAAAAATTTATTAAAAGAGTTCCATCGTTTTGTCGCTTATTTTAATCCTGGTTACGTAGTTGTAGAAAATGTCCCAGGTGTTTTAAGAAAAAAAGAAGAAAGTGGCTTAAATGAGTTTATTGTTTGGTTGGAAGATAAAGGATATAAAGTCCACTTTAAAGTCCATGAAGTAAGCAATTTTGGTGTGCCCCAACATCGTAAAAGATTTACTTTAATTGCAAATAGAATTACACAAATAGAATTAGAGCCACTAATAATACAAAATAAAAAAGTTACAGTTAGAGATGTTCTAGGTGTTCAAAATGGTTTTCCAAAGGTTATACAAGGCCATAAAGATAATACTGATTTTATGCATTCTGTTGCAGGGTTAAATTCAATCAATTTAGAAAGACTTAGGTTAACACCTCAAAATGGAGGAACTAGGTTAGCCTATGTACATGATAAAAGATTAGCACCACCTTGCCATTACGGAAAAACCGATGGTTTTAAAGACATATATGGTCGTATGTGGTGGGATAGACCTTCACCAACTATTACAACAAAGTTTTTTAGCATTTCAAACGGACGATTCGCTCATCCTGAGGAGAATAGAGCAATATCTATAAGAGAAGGCGCTGTCTTGCAATCTTTTCCTATAAATTATAAATTTATAGGAACTAGTGTCGCAGCTATTGCAAGAATGATAGGCAATGCAGTTCCTCCAAAATATGCTGAAGCCGTTGGCAAAGCAATAGTGGAAAATCACCAATATTAATTTTTAGTAGGGAGCTTTTTGATGCAATAAGTTTAGAAACTAGAAATCTTTTACGTGAAAGTTCCGGTATTATTGATAAAGATATTTGATGTGATTAATGAGCGTGCATTGTTTCATCACACCAGTCAAAAAAACTTTTTTTGATTGTATTACTGGTGTTTGAGAGATTCAAACTTTCATTTGTTAATTAATTCAAGCTTGAGACTATAAATAGAGAATTCAGGGATGCTTACCGAGAGCAGAATATGG
>SEBM01000269.1 GCA_004296145.1 Flavobacterium sp. | reverse complement strand
CTTATAGTGATAGTGATGTTTTTAAGGACAAAAGCCTTTTTAATAAACAAAACAAAATATTAACGAATTACTGGAATATCTCCGGATTTACAGCAACCGAAGAAGAAAAAGGTTTGATTAATGCTTTAGAATTTAAAATGTAAATTTTAAGATCAAATACAATTATACAGAATCCTGAGTGTCATTACTCAGGATTTTTTTTTGATATAATAAAAAATGAATTTAGCTAAAACCGGAAATTTTGCCAATATAAAATATACCTATTTATAGTGATTTTTTTGTTCTTCCTAAAAATTAGTTTTGTCCCGTTCTAAAATGATGAATTTAAAAAACTAAAAGAAAATACTATGGAATTGAATTGTAAGAAATTATTATTTTTAATACTCGCTTCGCTGTTATTATCATGCAGTAATGACGATGACAATAATGTTGATCCTAAAGAAACGGCAGATTTGAGCATTGCAATGGCAGCAAGTACCAATACGCCTGTTGCAAATACCAATATTACATTTACACTTATCGCTGCAAACAAAGGGCCTCTTGATGCAGAAGATGTTGTTGTAACTAATAAAATTTTGTCCGGTTATAATTTTGTAAGTGCCGAAACTGCCATTGGAGAATATGATCCTGAAACGGGACTTTGGACGATTGGTGATCTGGAAAATGGAGCAACTGCTTTATTAAAAATTACATTGAGTGTAAACGAAACAGGTGATTATAATAACAAAGCTTCTATTGCGGGAGAACAAACGGATATTGTTTTAACAAATAATGAAGTAACCAATACAATCAAATTAAAAGGTCTTACAGATGATCTTTTATATACCTATAAAATATCTGAAGGACCAAATCCAACCGTAACTATTACCGGATTATCAAACCTTTGGGTAGATCTTACACTTTCTTCAAAATTCGATTTAAATATACCGGCAGCTATCGAGGGACATCCTGTAACTGTAATTGGCGAACGTGCATTTGAAGATCAAAATGAGATCCGTACAGTACATCTTCCTGACGGAATTACAGATATAAACTATGAGGCTTTTAGCTCATGTTATACAATGACCAGTATTAACTTGCCAAGTAGTGTTAAAACTATTGGTTTGCAGGCATTTTATAGCTGTAATGCCTTGTCTGATATTAATTTTCCTGAAGGACTTGAGAGTATTGATTCTTATGCATTTTCTTATTGCCAAAACATAAGTACAATAGTACTTCCTAATAGTGTTACCACAATAAATTCTTCTGCTTTTTATGGATGTATAGCTTTAAAAAATATTACGCTGCCAAATAATCTAACCACAATTGAATCTGAACTTTTATCAGGATGTTACAATTTAGAAACGATCGCTATTCCTAATACCGTTCAAAGCATAAAAATCGGTGCTTTTCAAGGTTGCAGTAATCTTACAAGTGTAACAATTCCTGCCAGCGTTACCTCAATCGAATCAGGGATTTTCCTAAATTGTACTAGTTTGACTTCTATTGATGTTGAAGCTTCTAATTCTTCGTTTAGTACTGTAAATGGTGTTTTGTATGATAAGAATGTAAAAAGCTTATTGGCTTTTCCATCTGGAAAATTGGGTTCTTTTTCAGTACCCGATGGCGTTACTACGATTAGTGCAGCAGTGTTTGCTTATTCAAAATTAACAGATATTGAACTTCCAAACAGTGTTTCTACAATTGAGTCAAATGCATTTCGTTATTGTACTTCATTAGCGAGTATTACTATTCCCGCAAGCGTTACCAATATCGGATCTTATGCTTTTGGTGATGATACAAGTTTAAAGACCGTTATCATGAATCCAACATCGCCACCGACTATAAATCTAAATTTATTGCTGTTTGTAAACTGTAAAAATTTAACTGCAATAAAAGTACCGGCTGGAAGTTTAAGTGCTTATAAAGCAACAAACGGATGGTCAGCTTATAACAATCTTATAGTTGAACAATAAAATGTAAATAAAGATGTAAAAAACAAAAATCCTGAGTTTATAAGCTCAGGATTTTTTTATGATTTTTTCTTTGCCACAATTACATAAGTGTCGTAGGCATAGGTTTTTCTGTCGATTTTTTTTATGATTTCGAAATTATTCAAATACAGGAAAAGTTCTATTTCATTGAGTGTAAAAATTCGGACTGTCGAAAAATCATTTTCTATAATTTCTTTTTCTCCATTCACAAAAGTGAAATATTGCGCAGTCCATTCTAACATAAAATTTTCAAGAGAATTGTTTGTATCCCAATGACTTTCTCTGCTGTATTTTATATTTTCATATTCAGCTTCATGTATTATAATCGGATTTTCTTTTGTAAAAGGAATAAAACGATTGGCATCTATAAAATCAAAAATTAGCACACCATTTGTATTCAGATTTTTATAAATGGAATCAAAAGTTCTGTTTACATCATCGTTAGAAATCAAATAACTCGTAGATCTTCCTGTAATTAAAATGGCATCGACAGGATTTTCGAGTTTAAAATCACGCATATCACCCTGAGTAAAAACAGCATTCGGATTTCGTTCTTTTGCAATCTGGATCATACTTTCGCTATAATCAAGACCTTGATAATTTTGTTGTTTTTCCTGAAAACGTTTTGCCAGGTTTCCGGTTCCGCTGCCAATTTCTAAAACACTTGAACCTTTATTTTCCTGAATTAAATTATTATAAAAAGTATATTCTTCATCATAATTGACAAAGGTCTGGTACATAGCATCGTAAATCGCGGCCATTTTTCCGTCATATAAATTTGCCATAGCTTTAATTTTTAAATACTTATAAAATTATAAAAAAAGGGTTATCCTAAGACAACCCTTTTTAATATTTAAATAAATCCGGATTAGAATTTATAGTTTACAGATAAGTTGAACATTGTTCCTAATTGACTAAAATGGAATCCATCATAAGTCATTCTTGAATAACGTTGGTTAAAAGTAAGTAAGTTAGATTGTTGTTGAACTGTTGTTACTGTAGAAGTTCCAGCTAGAATTTTCTCTCCTTCAGCATTTTCAGCAACAAATTTCCATTCAGGCAAAACATTAAATATATTGTTGACGTTTAATGCAATAGTTAATTTTTCATTAGCATTAAAGTTAACCCCTAAGTCAGTAACAATTTTTGGAATAAATTGTGTTTTAAGATTAGGTTCTGAATCATCTCTAACAGGGTCACCATTAGTATCTCTTACTAAATTTCCGTCAGCATCTCTAACTTCATTAGAAATTAAACCATCCTGATTAAATGTAGTTTTTCCGAAATAAGTATTGTTAAGAGAAAATCCGAATTTACCAATTTCATAATTGATTCCCAGAATCCATTTTGATTCAGGTCGTGATGTAAAAGTCAATGAATTTAAGATATCTCCAAATGAGTTTTGGTCTATTGGAGAAATTCTTTCGTTATCTAAAGTAATGTTTCCTGATAAATTGAAACCTAATTTACCTGCACCAATACCCACATTATTATAACCTAATACAACATCTAAACCAGAAGTTCTTGAGTCGAATGAGTTAGAAAACCAGGCTACATTTCCAAAATCTGTATTTTGTCTGTCTCCAAGAACGATTCTGTCTTCTACTTTAATATTGTAGTAATCAACTGTTAAAGTAAAGTTTTGAAAAGGTTTTGCTCCAACACCAACAGTTATATTTGTAGATCTTTCAGGATCTAAAGGACGAATTCCTAATTGACGTGCCTGAGGAGAAACATTATTTATAATACCACTAATTTGTATACCTTGTCCTGCTACAAAAGAATATTGTGATTTCTGAGTATAAATCTGATGTAGCGTAGGAGCTCTGAAACCGGTAGAAACAGATCCTCTCAAAGTAATTTTGTCATCAAGGAATTTATATCTTGTACTTCCTTTCCAAACAGTTGCTCCTCCAAAATCACTATATTCTTCGTGACGAACCGTTCCGTTTATTAAAAAGTCTTTTGTAATATCAAAAGCTACATCCAGATAAACCCCAACATTGTAGCGATTCCATTTCCCTGAATTTTCAGGTCTGTTACCTGCAAAAGAGTCAGCACCCGTTCCATCCCAGGAAGCTTTATCTCCTTCAATAACAGAGAAATATTCTGATCTGAACTCAGTACCAAAACCAATGCTTATCTGGTCTGATACAATTTTAGAAATATCAATATTTCCCACAACATGATTAAAAGAAGATCCACCCGGTTTAAAAGAAATTGGGCTGTTTTCTCTATAAATGTTATTTCCATCAGCATCAAGAAGATCAGATCTGTTAACTGTATTGTTTACAGAATAAACTTGTTTGTTACCACCAACTGTAATACTGGCATCAGTATTCCAGCCATTTTTTACATTTTTAAAACCAAGCGTAGCGTTGTAATCATTTAAATCTCCTTCAAAAGTTGGCCCATAACCAGCATAAGACGGATTTGCATCATCTCCATTTCCAAAGAAATCATTCAGATACGGATCACCTGACAAAGGTCTCCAATAAGGTGTTCTGAAGTTAGCAAACGAATTTATTTTCTTATACACATAAGCAGCATTATAATACAAATCAGCATGTTCGCTAATTGGACTGCCTCCGTTGATTAAGAATTTTGCCGTAGCTGTTTCCGGAGAACCGTTTACGTTTCTCGCATCCGGATATTTACTAAGATATTCGTTTACAGTGGCAACATCAGCCGGTGTTCCGCCCAAAAAGTCATTTGCCTCACCTTGAGCATCAACAGTACCTGGTCTGTTAGCTAAGTTGACTTTTGAGAAATCAATAGTATAATTAAGGAAGCCTTTTTCTCCAACAGTTGTTCCCTGATTTAAACTTACGCCAAGCATTTCTCCATCACCTTCAGAAGTGATTCCGCTTCTTACAGTTACTGATCCGGCATTGTTGTTTTTCTTCAAAATAATATTCATAACCCCGGCAATAGCGTCAGAACCGTATTGCGCAGAAGCACCATCACGAAGAATCTCAACTCTTTCGATAGCGTCTGTCGGAATTGCAGAAATATCTGCACCCGTTTCTCCACGCCCCGGAGAAGTCTGTACATATAATAATGCACTTAAGTTTTTACGTTTACCGTTAATAAGGATCAAAGTCCTGCTTGGTCCCATATTTCTAATCTCATACGGATCCAGTAATGAAGTGGCGTCATTTACAGGAGTTTGTACCGTATTAAAAGAAGGGATTTTGTATTGCAGCGCCTTATCAAACGTAGCCTGTCCTGTAGAAGTTAAATCTTTAGAGGACAAGACATCAATAGGTAATGCAGTTGTAGTATTACTTCTGGCAGCCGTTCTGGAACCGGTTACAACAACTTCGTCAAGATTTTGTCCACCCTCTTCAGATAAAGAAACATCAACTTGTGATGCATTTGCTAATCTTGTAACGCTGTTATAGCCTACATAAGTAAAAATTAAAGAAGCTCCTTCGGCTACAGTTATTTTATAAGATCCATCAATATCGGTAGATACACCGTTATTAGTCCCCTTTTCGACAATGTTCACCCCTGGAAGAGGTGTTCCTGTATTGTCTTTGACGACTCCTGTTACTTGCCGTTGAGCAAAAATAATTAACGTATTAAATAAAAATAATACTACTGCAATTTTTTTCATGGTTAAACTGGTTTTGGTTAATTTTTTATCGTGGTTTGTTAAATAATATGATAAAAGTAGGTTTATTTAACAAAACATTAGTAAAAAGTTTAAAATTTTTTAAGAAAAGTACTAAAAAAACATATATTGTCAATTTTAGTAGACTTACGAGCTATTAAATCTTATATT
>SEBM01000933.1 GCA_004296145.1 Flavobacterium sp. | reverse complement strand
CATTATAACTATAAATTACATTTTTACTATTTCTATCAATCGTTTTCGCAATCATTCCATTAGCTTCTTTTACCATTGTTAGATTGATATCATTTTTCTTTTCACATGAAAAGAAAGTAAACAAGCAAAAAATAATAGTTCTTATTTTATTTGACTTCAAAATTATATGAATCATATCGTATAGTTTTATTAGAATTTGGAATGACAATATTAAAATTATTAGGTATTCTGTTTTTATAAAACTCACTCTCATAATGAATTCTATTACCTCTGTCGCCTTCTGTTGGAGAGCCATATCCATTAAAACCCGAAGGAACCATAGTGCCACCAGGATGCAAATGAGTAAATTCTGTCATTTTCACATTCTTATCATTAAGCATCATCCATGCAAAATATCCTCCTACACCTTCTTGAGATTTTTTAAACTCAGTAGACATCACAAACATCTCTTTCCCTCCTTCTTTTACACTTGTATAGCCGGCTAAGCTGAATTCGTTATTTACATTATCTTTAATAAAATTAAACAGGCTCTTCATAGATTTTTCATTCGATGATAAATAAATATTAAAAGCTGTTACTCTTTTATCATCACCTTCTCTAATCTCAGTTTTTCCTCTTACTCTTTTGTCAATTATATTTTTATCTATTGTTACCGATTTATCTCCTTTCTCATTATAAATGGTATGAACGCCTTTGGTTTCATCGCTGTTTGTTTTCCTAAGAAGTTCAAGACTACCATTCTTTTTCATTTTATAATCATCAGTAGGCATTTGACTTTGTAATTGTCTCACCATATCTTGCGCAGCCTGTCCCGTATAAGTTGTAGCCTCTCTACCATCCGGATCAATAAATCTAATCGGATTGTTAAACGCATAATTGTAAGGACTATAACGAGTCATTTTCTCCGCCAAAGGATCCACCACACCCCATCTTCCAATATCGGGCATATAGAATCTCGCACCATAATCATACATTCCGGTCTCTTGAAGCTCCTTACCGTTGTACTTATACTTATACGCATTTTCATTGATTGCGGAGTTATTATGGTTTTCCAGCAACATCCCGAAGGGATAGTAGCTGTTGTTATCCACCACTTCTCCCGGAATAAAGCTATCAACACATGTGGAATTTCCAAATGCATCATCATGACATACTCTAATTCTCTCATCTCTTCCAATAATATTCCC
>SEBM01000932.1 GCA_004296145.1 Flavobacterium sp. | reverse complement strand
ACTATACCTCAACATAAAGAAACCGAAAAATTTGTTATTAGATATTTAAATACAACTCACAATGATTTGTTTTTTGCAGATGCAACTATTTTAGTTGAAGGACCTGCTGAAAGAATGCTAATCCCTCATTTTATTAAGAATCATCACGAAGTTCTTGATAGTTGCTACGTTACTATTTTAGAAATTGGAGGAAGTCACGCACATAGATTACAGCCACTTATCGAAAAATTAGGTTTGGCTACTCTTATTGTTACAGACTTGGATTCCAAAGAAAAATACACAGATACTTCTGTAAGTCCACCAAAAGAAAAACAAAGGAAATGTCAGCCAAAATTAGGAGTAAATCAAATCACAAATAATGATACGTTAAAACAGTGGAATCCCAAATTGACAGCAATTGATGATTTAATTGATTTAGAATCTGAAAAAAAAATACTATTAGATAACCCTATCAGAGTTGCCTATCAATCAGAAATCAATTTATCAGGGACAAAAGTATATCCATATACATTTGAAGACGCATTAGTCTTAGAAAATATTGAAAACTTTAAATCGATTACAGCAACATCAGGATTATTAAAAAAAATGGTTCAAGCTGCATCGGAAGATGATAAAAATAATTCTGCCAAAAAAGCTTATGAAGCTATAAATAGTGATGGTGCCAAAAAAGCTGAATTTGCACTTGATGTTTTATATTTCGAAAACCCAGAAAAGTTGAATGTACCATCTTATATCAAAGAGGGCTTGGTTTGGTTAGAAAATGTTTTAAAACCTACAAAAAATATTGTTGAACCTGAAACCCCATCAATATGATAGCTGAAAACAATGATATTGATTTAAAAGTTGATGAAGATATTTTCAACTGTTTAAATCCAAACTCTTTAAAAAGTTTCTTTCTTTTTGCAGGAGCTGGTTCTGGTAAAACAAGAACATTGGTAAATGTGCTAACCAATTTCAAAGAGATTTATGGACAAGACTATAAATTACTGAATAGGAAAATCGGAATTATCACTTATACCAATGCTGCTGCAGATGAAATTACTCATAGATTATCTTATAATTCAATTTTTGAAGTAAGTACAATACATAGTTTTTGCTGGGAGCTAATTAAAAATTTCACATTAGATATTAAAAATTGGGTTAAAATAGATATAGAAAAATCTATAGAAGATTTGGAAGATAAGCTT
>SEBM01000931.1 GCA_004296145.1 Flavobacterium sp. | reverse complement strand
GATTATGATCTCGATGATCTTGAACACTTAATACATAGAATCAGGCAGGATTTTGATAAACATTTCTTCAAAGATTTACAAAGAAAAATCACAAGTTACGCAAAAACAGAAATAGAGAAACTTTCAGATGAACGATTGTTTTCTTTAGCACGATACAATGACAGAAACCGCCCAAAATTCAAAGTATTTACCACAAACCTACGTAGTGAACTATTTAAGAGAAACGGGCTTAAAAAAGCAAATAGCAAGCTTACATTTAAACAAAGGGCTTTTCTTTATGCTAATGGACTTTCAAGAAACTAACAAACCATAAAACAATCAAAATGAATATTTTAATAGGCTACTGCCAAGACTGCAAAGGGATAAAAATTTCCACGCCTGTAAATGGCTATAAAAAGAACAAAAAGAATATCAATATTATTGAAGATCTTAAAGGTGATATGGGTACAGATTTCACAACCTCTAAAGCAGAATTTAACAAAATGAAAGTTGCTCATAATCTTATCATTAGAGAAATGCAGCTTTCAGAATTCCAGAAATGGAATGCATCGATTTGCGGTTGTACATCAATTTGTAAAAAAGTAAGAACATTTTCAGATGCTTGTTCGGTTTTAAATATCGTTAAGAAAATTCCAGATTATTCTTTCTTACCAAACTCAATGCAAATAAGATTGATCGCCATGTATAAATTAATAATAATCACAAAGGCATTAAATGAAGGTTGGGAACCTCAATATGAAGGTCAAAACAACTACATGGCATATTATCCAATTAATTTTTATAATTCAGATCAGGAATTCCCCTTTAAACATGAATTCGGTATGCATGATGCTTACGAAAATAGCGATATTGATTATCAGGCTGCAGGTTTGTTAATGTTCAAAGATCACGGTTTAGGACATTATGCAGGTGAACAGTTCAGGGATTTGTATTTAGACCTTTATCAGTACCCAGAATCGTTTTTAAACCGATATAATTGATATTAATTTCAGATGTTTGTAATCCTTTCTTAATCGAGAAGGGATTTTTTATTTTTATACTATGCTGATTATCAACTTTTTTCCCATTTGGTAAATGATAAAATACATGTCATTTGTTATGTTTTATATTTTAAATTCTAAGTTCAAACTACATGGACGGATTTTCGGCTGTCCTTTTTGATGAGGTTTTCTTTAACTTCTGATAATA
>SEBM01000930.1 GCA_004296145.1 Flavobacterium sp. | reverse complement strand
TTCTTATTTTCCTTCAAAGTTTCAAGAAATTTAATCAATTTGATAAAAAACTGGAAGAGGCAGAAAAGAAAGAAATTATATACAAAGAGAATCAATAATAATTTGATTTAAATAATAAAAACATCAATTGACAAATGAAAAAAATATATCCCAAGTCTCTCAAAAAAGGAGATAAAATTGCCATTATTTCTCCTGCAGGAGCTGTAGAGCCAACTCAGCTAGAGAAGGGTTTGCAAATGATTAAAAATAAAGGTTTTGAACCTGTTTTGGGCGAAAATCTTTATACCAAATTTTCAAACGGTTACAATTATGCCGGAACTGAAAAACAAAGGCTGCAAGACATCAATTGGGCATTAAATGATCCTGAAATTTCAGCGATCTGGGCTTCGAGAGGTGGTTACGGCTGTCAACATTTAGTTGAAACTTTAAAATTAAAAGAATTTACAAAAAATCCAAAATGGTATATCGGATATTCTGACAATACAGTGATACAAAGTTATTTGTTGAAAAAAGGTTTTGCTTCAATTCACGGGCAAACCATAAAAACTTCAAGTTTTGGAGTGACCGATGAAAGTTATGACCTCACTTTTAATATTTTGAAAGGAAAACCTCTGAAATATACTTTAAAATCAAATCATTTTAATAAAGAAGGTAATGTAGAGGGAGAACTGGTTGGTGGAAATTTAGCCTTGGTATATGCGCTTTTAGGAACTAAATATTCTTTTGATTTTAAAGATAAAATTTTATTCATCGAAGATATTGGTGAGAACTTTTATGCACTCGATAGAATGATGATGAGCTTACATTTAGCCGGAGTTTTCACTAAAATAAAAGGCTTGATTATTGGTGGAATGACCAATATGGGTGACGAAAAAGAAAATAAACAATATGATGAAAGTTTTGATGAATTTGCTTATAAACTGATTTCAGAAAGAATTTCAAAATATAAATTTCCTGCCGTTTTTGGTTTTCCAAATGGACATATTCACAATAATATTCCTTTGATTTTAGGTGCAGAAGTTTCTCTGAAAGTAGAAAAAAATGTTTCGTTAACCTTTAAATAGAATGATGTTTTACTCAAAATTTGTACTTGCATTTTTCCTGATTTTAGCAGGGATTTTTCATTTTGTGAAACCTTATTTTTTCATGAAAATAATGCCCGATTATATTCCTTTTCATTTGAAAATGG
>SEBM01000929.1 GCA_004296145.1 Flavobacterium sp. | reverse complement strand
CATTTCAGTAATTAAATTTATTTTTTAATTTTCGATTATGAGTTTTTGATAATTTAAAGGACGAAAAACAGCTAGCTAAAAGGTAGCGAACAAAAATTAGATTTTAATTTAGGTATTTACAACTCAGTGCAGTAGATGAATTACTTATTTTTTAAAAGCTCATTTTTTTCACGCTCACTAGCAAGCAGGCGCTCATACAGCTCTTTGTTAGCTTCTAAGGCTTCCATTAATTTTTCAATAGGATTAAAATTACAATTGAATGCATTGTAAGCTCCATTGTTGAAACTATTATCGTTAAAAGTGTTAAAGTAATTTATAACTGCATCGTCCGAAAACTGATGTATTGCTTCCTTTGTAACACCTAAAACCTTTGCGATTTTTTCCAACATTGCATCGTCAACTTCCTCACTCTGCTCTATCTTAGAAATTGTCTGTTGGCTTACACCAAGTTCAATAGCAAGAAAATCTTGTTTTATACCACGTATTTCCCTGATACGGCTGATTTTTCTACCGAGATGCACTTTGTTAGATTTTGTAGGCGTTTCCATAAGGCAAATATAATAAATTCCTAAGATAGTAATGAACCAATGTATCGTAGTAAGATACCAGCTTTAGTGGTAGGTTACGGTAGTGTTGTAACTCATTTTTGATCATAGAAATCAAAATGTCACGATTATGGAAACACAATTCTCGCAATCTGGTCAGTTCCAGAAAGAAAACTTTTCGGCCTTTATCAAAGAGCTGGTTCAAAAATTCAAGCCCGAGCAAATCTATAGCTTCAGTAAAAACATTGATTTTAAAGTCAATAACGGGTGTTTTATAGAGAACCGCAGTGCAGAAAACTATCATTATTTTTTGTTGATGGTGACCGAAAGTGTTACCAGAATTGAACACGAGGTGCAGGACTTTGCCAATAATCATTATCCTTTCGGCAAGATCACCATATTGGCTCATGGGAAAGAAACCATTGCAGATGCAATAAAGGCCAATAACAAGTTTTTCATCACCATTTATAACGATGGCCAGATTCTTTATAGTCGGGATGGTATGGTGCAGCGCACTCACATCATAAATTTTATACCCACACAGGGAGCGGTAAAAGCACAAAAACATTACAACCACCGCTTTCCATTGGCAACAGGTTTTTTAAAAAGTGCAAAAGAATGCTTGACGAACCAACATTACAATCT
>SEBM01000928.1 GCA_004296145.1 Flavobacterium sp. | reverse complement strand
GTTGAAGAACATTTTTGCCCGAAATGTGGCCAAGAAAATATTGTAACAAAAGAGGATGCCTTTCACATGGTGACTCATGCAATTGCAGATTATTTCCATTTTGAACATAAGTTTTTCGGCACCATCGGACCGCTACTTTTAAAACCAGGTAGACTAACTAAAGAATATGTTGCAGGGAAAAGAATGTCGTCCATCCACCCTATTCGCCTATATATTTTTATAAGTATTGTTTTTTTCTTAGTGGTTTTAGGAGGCAAAAAGTTTGGTGAGACTAAGAGTGAGGCAAATGAAGACAAAAAATCTATTGCTGACACCACTAAGACTGTTTCAAAAGCTCAAGATACCTTGACAAAGAAAAAACTTACTGCAGAGGAAATAAGCGAAATTAAAGAAAGCCTCAAATATGTTCCAAATGCTAATGGCTTGCGTGACAGTATTATTAAAAAAACTATAGAGGAAGCAACTTCTGGAAAAAAAGAAAATGAAGGTGCAAGCATTAGATTTGGAGGCAAGAAAAAGAAAGGGTTTTCAAATAAGTGGGCTACCAAGGATACATCTGTTGTGCAATATGAAAGAAACCAAGCAGCATTGGCGAAGGACAAAAGGGACGGTTTTATCAAACATTATTTCATAAAAAGGACAATCGAGCTAGAAAAATATGAAAATCCGGAGGAGAAATTTTTAGAAGATTTTCTACATAACATTCCCAAAATGATGTTTTTGTTATTACCAATGTTTGCATTAATCTTGAAACTGGTCTACATCAATAAAAAACGTTATTACTATGAGCATTTAATCTATTCATTCCATTTACATTCAGCAATTTTCTTAAGTATTTTAGCTACAATGTTATTGCAGTGGATATTTAGCTTTATTTATGAAATAGATGCTTGGTTGGGCATTTTATGCGGCATTTACATCATTTGGTATATCTATCGCTCATTAAGAACTTTTTATGGTAGCACAAGGTGGATCACTATTTTGAAAATGTTTTTCTTAAGTTTTGCTTACAATATTGTACTTACCATTTGTTTCTTGGTTGTTATTGCGGTAAGTTTTGTAGCGATTTAACATATTAAAATATGTCTGGCGGAAAATACAGAAAAGACCATAATTGTTTAAACTGCGGATTTCATGTTGAAGAACATTATTGCAGTAGATGTGGGCAACCAAATTTAGAACTCAAAGAA
>SEBM01000927.1 GCA_004296145.1 Flavobacterium sp. | reverse complement strand
TATTTCAAAATGAAGAATTTAAGATCCTTAAAGCACTAAAGTAATTAAATGATTAAAAAAATAACCTTAATCAGTACAAGTCATTTAAGTTCTAATCCTCGGTTGGTAAAGGAAGCCAAAACGTTATTAAAATCAAATTTTGAAGTTACCATTATATTTTTACAACACATATCTTATTTGACTAATTTTGATGAAGAGATTACCGAAGATTTATCTGGTGCTAAAATTCATAAAATAAACTACAACACCTCAAGTATTATCGGTAAATTATTAAACTTAAAACGTTTATTGAGAAAAATTTATTTGAGCATTAATCAATCTAGTGCATATAAGGAAAACATATTCTTTCCCGAATTCAAAAAAATAATCAAAAAAAATAAAGCTGATTTATATATTGGTCACACCCTTAACGCACTACCAATAGCCAATTGGGCGGCAGCACACTTTGATGTGAAATTTGCTTTTGATGCTGAAGATTACCATAGTGAAGAAAGTGATAGCATAATCCAAAATAGTTTTGCAAAAAAAATAGAAGATAAATATTTACCTTATGTAACATACATTAGCGCTGCAAGTCCTTTTATTGCGGAAGCTTATCAAAAAAGATACCCAAAGAAAACTGTAATTCCGATAAACAATTATTTCGAATTTGAACAATTCGAATTACAACCTAAAACAGAAACCGGTAATCATCTAAAGATTGTTTGGTTTTCACAAACCATAGGTTTAAACAGAGGTTTACAAAAATTTATGGCAATGTTAAATGGATTAGATTCTAATTCATTTGAATTGCATTTAAGAGGTTCGAGTGATGAAAAAACCAAATCACAACTTTTGGAGCTCGTTTCATCGGATTGGAAAAACAAAATATTTTTTTATCCTCAATGCGCTACTAAAGAATTAAACATTTGGTTGAGAACTTTTGATATCGGTTTAGCATTAGAGCCTAGCTTTAGTATTAATAACAGAATTGCAATATCAAATAAAATCTTTCAATACATTACAAATGGTTTAGCAGTCATCTCAAGTGATACCAAAGGACAAGAATGGGTATTTAGACAAGCACCAGATATAGGCTTATTTTTATTAAATAATGATATGGAAACGGCTTTTATGCAATTAAAAAAATGGCTAGAAAATCCTGAGCAACTCAAATTGACTAAACGAAAATCATTTCTCGCTGCAAAAACTAC
>SEBM01000926.1 GCA_004296145.1 Flavobacterium sp. | reverse complement strand
TTACATTTTATTTACTTTTTATGGCATGACACTAAAATGGATTCAATGACTATTAAATAAAGACATAGTTTATGGCGATTTACTTTTCTTTGATGAGCATAAGGAATGGACATGGAAGCTTAAAGACAAATTAACTTTTGATGATTTTTATAAAGGTACAATACCACATCCTTCAACCTTTATTAAGAAACAGCTTTTTGATAGTGTTGGATATTATGATGAAAAACTTAAAATTGTATCAGACTGGAAACTATTTGCATCGGTTTACAAATCAATAACTATAAATGACAAAAGATAAAATACTTGATCAGGTAGAACAAGAATTTGAAATAGCTAGTCCTAGGTGGCTTCCTTCTGAGTTTAGAATATTCATATTTTATATGACAAAGCATGGAAGGCACTTATTCAATGATACATGGATACCAAGTGATAGCGTATCGGACCTGATAAAGGAAGGTAAATTAAAATGTGAGGGAGAGCACTTCCACCAGGGTGAGAAATGCATCAGGTACAGTTTTAAGGGATTTAATTACCCTAAAAAATATTACCGATGTATCGCACCAGAGTTGAGATTAAAGATTTTAGACAGAGATAATAATTCTTGCGTCAAATGCGGCGCTTTAAATCGACTTTCAATAGACCACATATTCCCATGGTCACAAGGCGGATGGACCGAAATGAGCAATCTGCAGGTATTGTGCAGAAAATGTAATTCAGAAAAAAGTAACATATACTAATCATGAGTAAAGAACTACCATATTTTAAATTTTTTGTAAACGAATGGATTACAGGAGATATCACATTAGAAGATTATGAGGTACAAGGCTTGTTCATAAATATATGTTCCTACTACTGGTCAAAGGACTGCAAAATAACGCTTACTAACGTAAAAAAGAAGTTTAAATCAGCTGCTCCTGCATCGTTTGAAGCTCTGATTTCAGCAAAGATAATGAAGGTTGATAAAAACGATTTCATGACAATCTCATTCCTAAATGAACAAAAAAGTTCAAGGGTAAAGTTAGGATTAAAGAACTCCGAAAACGGTAAAAAAGGGGGGGCTCCAAAAGGGAATGCAAACGCATCAAAAACCGAAAAACAACCGAACGCTAGTATTAATTCAACCGAAAAACAAGCCAAAACAAGCAATATAGAGAAGAGAAGAGAAGAAAAGACTATTCCTATAACAGGAATAGT
>SEBM01000925.1 GCA_004296145.1 Flavobacterium sp. | reverse complement strand
ACTGAATAGAAAACCAAAAAATATTAAAGATATTTTTTCTGATGCACTTTTTGTATTAGACACCAATGCATTGCTAGTCCCTTACAATATAGGAAAGGAAAACCTTGAGCAAATTAGCAAGGTTTATAAAAAACTTATTACCAAAAATCGCCTTTTTATTCCAGAACAAGTGTTAAGAGAGTTTGCTAATAACAGGTCTAATAAAATTGGTAATATTTTTAGTGATATTGATAATCTTCTCTCTAATATTCCTCTTATTAAATCGTTTGAATATCCAATATTGGCAGAACTTGAAGCATATAAAAGTTTGAATGATTCGAGAAAATTAATTCAAGAAAACATAAAGAGGTACAAACAACATCTCAATGATTTAAAAATCGGAATTACAGAATGGAATTGGTCTGACCCTGTTACATTAATGTATCAAAATACATTCGAAGAAAAAAATATTGTGGAGCCATCTTCCTCAGAAGAAGAATTAATAAAGGAATATTATCAAAGAATCGAAGACAACATTCCGCCTGGTAACAAAGATAAATCTAAGTCTATAAATGCAATAGGAGATTTTGTAATTTGGAAAACCATATTGGATTTAGGCAAAAAAATTGGTAATGATGTTATCTTTATTTCTAATGATGAGAAAAATGATTGGTTTTTAAAAGGAAATCAACAATCTGTTTCTACCAAATTTGAACTAGTTGATGAATTTTATCGGTATACTGATGGACATCACTTTCTTTCAATAAATTTCACTTCTTTCCTAGAACACCAAGGACTAGAATTAGATATTAAAGAAAGTCTTTTAGAAAACTTAGATAGAATTTACGAAAGTTCGCGCGACCTCAGCAACGAAACAGCCCTTCAATCATTAAAAATAATTGAGGGTTTAATTATTGAATTTTTAGATTTTACAGAACATAGCAATGATGATGACTTATGTATTACCGAAACAATAAATAAGCATATTATCAATTTTTTAAACAATTATAGAAAAGAATATTTTGGCACCGATAATTGGCAATTTTACGCAGGTTATTTTAGACTGTTTGATGAGTGGCTTACTGAGATAAAATCATTAAATTCAACAATTATTTATGAAAGTCATAGGATGAAAAGAGGCACAGAAACTGAATTTATAAAATTAAAAGCACTTTGTGAAGCCTTTATAGATAAATATTCTGTATTTGAGATTCTAACAT
>SEBM01000924.1 GCA_004296145.1 Flavobacterium sp. | reverse complement strand
AAAAGGCGAAGTCTATATGATGAAAGTAAAATCTGTTTCTATCATGGGTAAAGCAGGAATTCTTTCAGGTGGAAAAGGCGATATCATGATCCCGACTTCTCATATTTTTGAAGGAACTGCAGATAATTATCCGTTCGAAAATGCCTTGAAACTGGAAGATTTTAATGATGATGAATTAAAAGCTTTCGAAGGAACGATGATTACCGTTTTGGGAACTTCGCTTCAAAACAGAGATATTCTCTCTTATTTTATGAACACTTCATGGAAGGCAATCGGTCTTGAAATGGAAGGCGCACATTATCAAAAAGCAATTCAGGTAGCTTCTAAAATCAGACATCATATAACACCAGATTTATTTGTTTGTTATGCTTATTATGCTTCAGATAATCCTTTAGAAACAGGAAGTACGCTTTCTTCAGGAGGGTTAGGATTGACAGGAGTAAAACCAACTTACCTTATTACTCTGAAAATTTTAGAAAAGATTTTTAATAGTGCTGTGAAAGTGGCAGAGAAGAAATAAACTTTAAATAGTTATAATTAATAAGCCTCAAGTGTTTTTGCATTTGAGGTTTTTTGTGGCTTAAACACAAATTGCACAAATAATAAAGCCTTGTCAAGGTTTTAAACCTTGACAAGGTTGATAGGATGAAATGAGTTTTATTTGTGTTTAAAAATTGTGAAAATATTTGTGTTATTTGTGGTTTAAAATAAAATCTGCATCATCAGCAAAATCAAAAATTATTATATTTAAATAATTTAAAACTAAAATAAATGAGCTCAGTTTCACGATTAGCAAAAAGATTCCGAGAGGTTTTGCTTGACGGACTTTGGATTGCCAATACCAATTTTAAAGATCAGCTAAAAGATGTCACTTGGGAACAGGCTACAACAAAAATTACTGATCTAAATACCATCGCAATGCTCACTTTTCATATCGATTATTACATCGCTGGAATTATTAATGTTTTTGAAGGTGGTGAATTAGAAATTAAAGACAAATTTAGCTTTGATCTTCCACCAATTGAATCTCAGGAGCAATGGGAAGCACTTTTAAATAAGTTATGGAATGATTCTGAAAAGTTTGCAACCTTATTAGAACAGATGCCAGATTCTAAAATGAATGAAGTTTTTGTTGATGAGAAATACGGAACTTATTTAAGGAATATTGATGGCATGATAGAGCATGCTTATTATCATCTAG
>SEBM01000923.1 GCA_004296145.1 Flavobacterium sp. | reverse complement strand
ATATTATATCAAGTATTTGATAAGATTCTATGAAAAGTAAGCTTTGGTTAATATTAATTTTTGGTCTGTTATTTATAGCTCCATTTGTACAATCAAATCTAAGCGGTGATTCACAACCTGGAGATTTGATTAAAATGCCTACTATTATAAGTTCTATCGCAGGTATGATAAGATGGGGAATACTATTGTTTCTAAGTCTATACGCAGTGTTATACTATAAATTTTATTTAACAAGTAGTAAATACAATGTTTTATTTGCTTTATTTTATGCCGTTTTTTTAATATATGCGATAGTAAGTGTTACGGACATATCAAGGTATGCTTCATTAGTTATTTTAACTTTAACAGTTCCGTCAGTCATGACATCAGCGTTTAAAGTCCATGATCTAAATATTAATATTATTAGAAAAATTATATATGCTTTGGTAATTTTATCATATGGTTTTAGTTTTCTATTAATTCTTAAAGGCGCCAGATTTCAAGGTTTTCTGGATAATTCTAATATGTATGGTATTACTGCCGTATTTTGGCTCTCCATATTTATGCTTGAAGTAAAACGTTTTCCTTTTACTAAAATTGATTACTTTTTTTTACTGTTGATTATTATGTCAATTATATTATCTGGATCAAGAGGTTCTCTTGTTGCAGGAATTTTCGTTCTTTTTTTAGGATTTATTAAATATATAAAAGTTTTTATAAAATCATTTTTTTTGTTAGTGGTAGCCGTAATTGCAATGAATAAATACCTGAAATTGGATTTCATTTTCAGCAGATTCGAAAATATAGAGAAATCCGCTTCAGACTCTGGACGTCAAGTAGTTTGGGACAAAGCATTTGTTTTTATAAACCAAAGTCCTTGGGGATGGGGAATGAATGCTCCTATGGAATTAATTGGAACAGGAAATATGCACAGTGTATATGTAAGAATGCTTTTAACGATGGGATATTTTTTCACTGTTTTAGCACTAATTCCATTAATTGTAATTTTGTATAAACTTTTTTTAGATAAAAATGTTCCAAAAGTTCTTTTAGGTTTTTTTGTAGGACTATTAGCTGCAAGTTTTGGTGAAGATTTTATCATCGGATTAGGCTCATCATTATTTATATATATCTTATTTTTTATAAGCCTTTTAAATTACTATAAATTAAGAATTATCAAAACAAATTTTTAGAATGAAAGTTTTTTTTTATCAAAATATATTA
>SEBM01000922.1 GCA_004296145.1 Flavobacterium sp. | reverse complement strand
TTTTAACACTTTTTACAATTAAAATTTAAGAATGGAAACCGTAAAAGTTAAATGGGGAATTATTGGTTTAGGAAATATTGCGAATCAATTTGCTACAGATTTGTTACTATTAGAAAATGCTGAATTGGTTGCAGTTGCATCACGGGATGGTGATAAAGCAAACGAATTTGCCCAAAAATATAATTGTCAGAAAGCGTATGATTCTTATGAAGCCCTTTTTGCAGATGAGCAAGTTGATATTGTTTACATCGCAACTCCGCATGATTCTCACGCAGCATTATCAATACAAGCTTTAGAAAACGGAAAACATGTTTTATGTGAAAAGCCAATCGCTTTGTCTTATACAGATGCCGCAAATATTATAGAAGCTTCAAAAAAGAATAATAAATTTTTTATGGAAGCTTTCTGGACGAGATTTATTCCGTCTGTTCAGGAAGTTTTGAATAAAATTAGAAATGGAGAAATTGGAGACATAAAATACATAAATGCCGATTTTGCTTTTCACGGAAGTGAGACAGAACATAAACGCCTTTTTGATAAAAAGCGGGGAGGCGGCGCTTTGTTTGATATTGGTGTTTATCCTTTATTTCTCTCCTATATAGTATTAGGAAAACCAAACCAGATTTTAGCAAAATCAATCCATCATAAAAATGAGATCGATTTACAAACTTCGATGTTACTGCAATACGAATCTGCACAATCAGTTTTGCACGCTTCTATAGTATCAGATTCTGAAATGAAAGCCGTTATTTGTGGAAGCGAAGGAAGAATAGAGTTACATGCGCCATGGTTTATGGCAGATGGATATTCTTTATTTAAAGATGAAAAAGAATCTGTGGTAAAATTACCAACTTTAGGAAAAGGATACACACATGAAGCTATAGAATGTAATCACTGTATCTTAAACAATCAAATAGAAAGTAAACTTTGGTCACATCAAAACAGTCTGGATTTGAGTGAAATTGTGGAGGAAATTAAAAATCAGATCGGGTTACATTTTCAATAATATATTTTTGTAATAAAATAACTACATTTTAATTATTTTCATTAGATTTAAAAACGATTTAATGAATATAATTTTATGTTAGTAAAAGTTTACGGTAGCGCAGTATTGGAGTAGAAGCAACGACAATCACAATTGAAGTGCACATGGATAAAGGGATTGGTTATCATTTAGTTGGATTACCAGACAGTGCCATTAAAG
>SEBM01000921.1 GCA_004296145.1 Flavobacterium sp. | reverse complement strand
CTATAAATTTGTTCTGCCAATTTATGAAATAAACCATAAAGACGTATTGTCGTAGTACCCTAAAAACAATTTAATACCTAAAGGTGATTTATACCACACTTTTAAATATTGCTATTTTTCAGGGTATAGTTTTAGGTTTTATTATTATAAAATCGCCATTATTTAACAGCTCTTCAAATAAGTATCTGGCATACGCAATTTTCACTCTTTCTATACTTTTACTTAATCTTGTTTTAGAAATTGAAGAAGCCTATGACTCCTACCCTTTTTTACATTTTATAGATGATGTCGAATGGGCTTTTTTATTACCCGTTTTTATTTTTCTGCTTACAATCAATAGGATTGATGATGCTATAAAAAACAGACAAAAAAAAGTTTTGGTCTTTATTCCATTTATCTTTTCGGCTGTTCTTAATGTTGCCTTTGATCTTGATACTGTGGCTGGTATTTACCGTATTCCGGAATTGAGCAAACGGTTAATTGATACTCAGTCAGATTGAAACCATTTTAGCAATTACTTTTATTCCTTTCCTGTTATTTTATTCTTACTTAATGATAAAAACATTTAAAAGACAAACAGGAAAAAAAATGGATCGTTATATTATTGAGTCTTGTCTCTACATTACTATTCTCATGGGTTATAACGATTCTTATCAGTTGGCTTTTTCAATACGACATTTCGTATATCATTAGAACTCTCGCATTGTTTGGAACATTTTTAATTCACGGGACTGCATACGTTGGCATTTATAAATACAAACTGGCTAAAGATAAAAATGGCATTCATAATTTTCTAAACAACGGTTTGGTCATTTCGTATACTGATTTACCAATTATATAAACTACTGCAATAGAAGCAACTAAAAAACCAATCACAGCAGAGAATGTTTATTTCCAGAATTTGGAAATTCTTTGCAGAGAACACCACATCTATACCGACAGCACGTTGACCAGAGAAAAGACAGCTGAAAAATTCGGCATAAGCGCCGGATATCTTTCTCAAATTGTAAATACTATTACGGGAGATAACTTTGCCAACTATATTAATCAATACAGGGTTGAAGCCGTTAAGTAAATGATTTTAAATTCTGAATACGAAAATTACAATCTCTTAACAATGGGACTAGAATCTGGTTTCACTTCAAAAACGACTTTTTACAAAGCCTTTAAAAAAATTACAGGTCTTACACCAAACGAGTATAAA
>SEBM01000268.1 GCA_004296145.1 Flavobacterium sp. | reverse complement strand
CCATTAGTTATCAGTTCAATGGAATTTCAACCAGATTTAACAAATTTTTCAATATTAATAACAAAACGACTGATCAGGTGTTATCAACTAAAGAAAAACTTTCTAAAAGTTACGACATCGCTTACAATAACTACAAGTTGAAACCCCTACCCATACATGTAGATTTATTTAGAGTAAAAAAACGTTTATATTTTTTAGATGATTTAAAATACTTAGGTTGGACTACTTATGCAGAAAAGGGCGTATCAGTTCACGAAGTACCTGGAGATCACAAAACTTTTCTTTTTGAGCCTAACGTTAAAATGTTTGCAGAAATTTTGCAACGCACTTTAAATCAAAAATAATCAAGATTGTATATGGAGTGTTTACCATTAAAAGAAAACGTAGTTTGGAAAACAGAGTATCAGCTGCTGTCTGAAAAATTAAATGAAGGTTTGCATATTTTTAAAATTGCTGTTGATGAGCATTTTACGAAAATAGAATCGATCTATAAAGATTTTTTAACAGAACGCGAAATTCTAAAAAGCAACAGATTTAGGCACAAAAAAGACCGCGATAGCTATATCGTTCGCAAATATATCACCCGGAAAATTTTATCTAGCTTTTTAAACGTGCAGCAAAATGAAATTCAGTATCTTAAAGCGGGAAATAAAAAACCCATAGTGCAGGGCTTAGAGTTTAATGTGAGCCACAGCAATAACTTGATACTAATTGCCGTAGGCTCCTTACCAGTAGGTGTTGATGTGGAGTTGATGAAACAAGATTTTAGTTTTACTTCGCTTTTGGCAGATTGCTTTCATCAAGATGAGACTATTTTGATAAAAAATTCTAAAGATCAGCTTACTTGCTTTTATGGTTTGTGGACCAGAAAAGAAGCAATACTAAAAGCAACAGGCGAAGGTTTAATAGAGGAGCTACCAGAAATAAATTGCTTACCAAATCAAATTTCCAGAAAAAACGAAAACTTTAATCTATTTAGCTTTTTAATAGAAAAACATTATGTTGCAAGCATAGCGGTAAGTAGTTTAGTGCAAGAAATTAATTTTTGGACGTATTAGAATATTATGATGACCTTCCGATAGCTATCGGAACGAGCTGAACATGACGATCTCTTCTTCTTCGCGTCATCCCCAATCTGGTGGGGATATTAATGCGCTAGCTATTCTTTTTTTTCATATCCTACTTAAGCATTACGATGCCAAGTCGAGCTGAGCATGACGGAGTTTATTTATTAACTTAGCAGGACGGACTCTCTAATTCGCGTCATCCCCACGCAGGTGGGGATCCTAATGCGTTAGCTAATCTGTAGATTTAAACTATCTTCATAATGCATTACGATGCCCAGTCGAGCTGAGCATGACGGAATCTCAAGCATATCGAATTTTATTAAGCTTTACATTTTTTTAAAATAAGCATGATATAATTGATTGCCATATAATGCAATCATTTTTTCTGGTTTATCTTTTAAAAAGGAATCAGCGGCTAAATAAACTCCAGGATTACAATCAAAGGCGTTAGGAAATTCATTTCTATCAACATAATCGGTTAATAAACAAATTGCCCCTTTTGCCATTTTATCATAAACTTGCTCCAAACAAAAGATTACAATGTCTCTATGCTGATATTTATCTCCACCATGCCCACAATCAATGTGTACAAAAGCAATCTCATCCGGTAATTGTGTAGGTAAAGTATCCTGAAAATAGCCCTTATGAAGCATAGGTAAAGTAAGACCGGCATTTTGAAAATTCGTCTTTAAAATCTCCTGAATATCTCCCTGCTCGGCAAATTGAATTTCAAATGAATCATATAGGTGTAACTTTTTATCAGATTGATTTTGCTCTAACACATTTTGGAACAGCATGGCTGAAAAACCAGTAAATACACCTAGTTCTACTAAATCGCCTTTTATATTGGCAGCTAAAACTTGATTAACAAGATGATAATAGTTCATCCTTTGCTCAATATTATTCATATCCCTTAAGGGATCTATCAGTGGCATTAAATCGCCAAGATTTAAATATCTTAAGCCTTTGCCTATCCATTTTTTTAGAAATGATGGTTTAATTGCTCTCGTGTAGGGCGGTTTAGTGATGAAGTAATTATCCATAATTATATCATGTTGTTAAACTTTTCTTTTAGATCTTTCCCATGCTGCACTTTGGCTTTTACTGATGTATCTGCCAATGCCTGCAATTACAGCATAATTCATTAAACAAAAATAATAAGGTATAAAAAATGCTTTTATTTTTAGGTTTCTACTTTCAAAAAACCATCCTATTGAACTTAACAGATAAAATAATACTTGAGCAGCCAATAGCATTTGGTAGATAAACTGATCAGTATTTAAAACAATTAAAACATTTAATAAGAGAACCAAAATCAATAAAAATGGCACAATGGTCCATCTCAAAACTCGATGCGAAATGTATTGAAAAGTTAAAACAGGATAATTAAAAGGATTTGCAGCTTTACCCAATCTAAAGATCGACTGCATGCCGCCTGCAGCAATTCTAATTTTTCTCTTCAGTTCTTCTTTGGTGTTTGCAGATGCTGTTTCCATGGCATAAGCTTCAGGTTCATAAGCAATGATGTAACCATTTTCTGCAATCCGCATCGCAATCATGTGATCATCTATAATGGTATCACTTTCTACAGGTTGGTAAAGCGCCTTTCTAATACTAAATAATTCGCCTGCAGCACCCACATTAGAATATAATTCATAATCCCATTTTTTAAGTAGGGATTCGTACTTCCAATAAAATCCTTCGCCAGCCGAGCTTGCATCTGCCACCGTAGGGATAAATACTTTTTTCTCGCCAGCTACTGCACCTACTTTTTCATTTTGATAATGTTTAACCAAATTTTTAATGGCCTGATCATTTAAAAATGTATTGGCATCTGTAAATACCATTACCTCTCCCTCAACAAATGGTATGGCTCTTTTAATTGCAGCCATTTTACCATCTCTAGCATCGGTATGTAGTAATACTACTTCCTGATAAGGTTTGATAAGTTCTGGCGTACGGTCTGTAGATCCATCAGTTACAAAAATAATTTGAAGCTTTTCTTTCGGATAATCTAAGGCTAGTGTATTTTCAATCTTTTTTACGATCATGTCTTCTTCATTCCATGCCGCAATAAGAATAGTAACATAAGGTAATAATTGATCGTTTTTAAAAACAAGCGGTTTTTTAAACATTCGTTTGATTTTAATCAAAATGTAGAGCAAAAACCCATAGCCAACAAATGTATAAACGATTAAAAATAAGGCAATCCAGAATATGATGATCATTAATTTTAAATTTTAAAACCTAAGTTTTTGCTGTTTTTATGATGGGTAAAATTCCAGATTAAACCTTTTAATACGTATTTAATTAAATCTGTACGACCTTTGACCACATAAACGAATATTTGTTTGGGTGAAGCAATCAAAGTATAATAAAAGGTAAAAAGGATGGTATTAAAAAGAGAGGTATTTCGCCTAATAAACAATAAGCGATTTCGTGTCATGAAGTAGGTTTTAATTTTACTCTCTTTACCCACACTCATCGATTCTTTATGGTAAATTTTTGTTTTCCCAGTAAACCAGATTTTTTTTCCTGCTTTTTTAAATCTTTCGCACCAATCAATTTCTTCATAATATAAAAAAAACTGATCGGGCATTAAGCCAACTGTAGCTAAATCAGCTCTTTTGCACATCATTGCTGCACCATGGCAATAGCCAGTTTCTCGGCTATCGTTTAAATATTGATTTTGATCTCTTTCTTTATGTCCAATTTCATTATTTCTGCAGGTTAAATAATTCATGGGGGTAAAACCTGCGTATTGAATTATTGTTGGCTCATCAAAATATAAAATCAAGGGAGATATTAATCCGATAGTAGGATTTTTAATCATTTCTGCAACAAGTGCTTCTATTAAACCAGCGGTAATTTCAGTATCATTATTTAAAAAGAGTAAATATTCTCCTCTGGCTTTGGCAACACCTAAGTTATTACCACCAGCAAAACCTAAATTTTCGGGCGAATTGATATAAACTACATTAGGATAAGTTGCTTTAAATTGAGCTTCGTAATTTCCATTGCTACCATTTTCAACTAAAATTACTTCAACTTCATTTTCTTGCGTATGCGCTTTAACCGACTTTAAAAAATCTATTGTTACGTTTGGTTGATTAAAATTTACAGTGATTATTGAAGTCAAACTCATCTATTTTATTGCTCAGCTAGCTTAAGCGCTGAAATTACTTTTTCAAAGCCCTTACAAAAATTGGGGTTTCAGTTACCTTTAATTTAATTTTACCATCAACAACGTTCACCCTTTTTACATCCATTTGATCGTTACCAGGTTTAAGGGTAAAAATATCTGCTTTTGTTGCACCGAAAACATTTAAGGTAAATTCTTCTTCTCTACCCACTTCATCAGGCACTGCCAAAACATACATCTTTTTATCACCTAGGGCATATACATCAACAAATGGATCTTTGTTGATGGTACTTTCATAATGGTAATCTCCCATTAAGTTTTTCACTTGAAAAAAATAATCTGCTACTGGTCTACGTTTATCGCCTTCTACAAAACCTGATGAAGCAAATCTGCCTACATTTGGATTTAAATCTGTTAATAGATAATAAAAAGCCCTATTGATACCATGACGAGCATACAACAAGCTAGACCTTAGTGTCCAATCTGCTTGAGTTATTAAAGCTGATTTTTCTTTTATAGCAATTGCCTTTTGTGGACTACTCAAATCAATATCATAACCCGATTCTGTATTCCATACTTCCATATTGTTATTGATGGTACGGGCATAATTTACAAATTCATTGGCAACTTGAGCTATGTTAGAATTTTCAGGAGAAATACCTCGGTGTTTTTTAAATATTTTAACATACCATTTATCATTATTGTTAGCATACAAATGATAATTGATGATATCGAAACAAAGATTTACACTTCCATCTTTTTTTAAGCCTCTATTCTTTCGGCACCACTCTACCATAGCTTTAACATACTCAACCTTTGGTGTGGCTAAACCACCCATTACTACCAAAATTTTCGGGTCAGCTGTTTTCACACCTACATTTTTGCCTAACTTACCCATGTGCCCATCATAAAAGGCCGATAGGTTTGCTGCATACTCCTCAGGAGTTTGTTCTGCAGGTTTACCTTTCCACCATTTGTCTGGCTCGTTGTTACATTCAATGTATTTTACATTATTTAAGCCTATTTTTTTCTGATTTACAATATCATCACGCCATCTTCTGCTGGTATC
The DNA here is from genome assembly GCA_004296145.1 of Flavobacterium sp. GTDB lineage: Bacteria > Bacteroidota > Bacteroidia > Flavobacteriales > Flavobacteriaceae > Flavobacterium. The sequence goes on along the minus strand of SEBM01000268.1, from coordinate 581 downwards.
AATGCTGATCAAGCTACTATCTATATTTTTATTTGACCCATATCTTGCGGCAAACTGAAAGCCAACTTTAGCCATTTCGATGTAGGAAGCTGGCTGTAACCGATCAGCAGGATATTTCAAGGGTACATTTTCACTATTTTGTTCGCTAACAGGGTAAGATTTATACAACCAATTCGGTATTGTTTTAATACAAACCAGAGGCTCTATGCCTTCTTTTTTGCATCGTTCGTAAATTACATCTAAATTCCAGCCACCACTTCTAGTCTGATTAAATGTATACTTTCCAGGAGTATATTCTAATTTTTCCCAATCTAAATAATGTCTAAATTGGCTAAACGACTTCATCAAATTTAGTTTGGCCTCATAAATTTTGCTACCATCGGCCGGAAAGACTGGATCTTGTAAAAAATCCCATTCAAAAGCATTGATACCCAATTGGCTGTTTAAACTAATTTTTTTTGCAGGAATTGCAATTTGTGATTCCTCTTGACAAGAAATTAATACCATAGCAATTGTAAAAAAGCTAGATATCAGAGCGATTTTTTTGATCATTATTGGGATGAAAATATTTACGAATATAC
>SEBM01000920.1 GCA_004296145.1 Flavobacterium sp. | reverse complement strand
CGTGAAGAAAGTAGGCAGAAAGTTTATTCGGCCTTAGAGCAATTTTTGGATAATAATTTGAAAAAGAAATAACCGATCAATTTATAATGGTATCAGAAAAAGATAGTGGTTACCGTAAAAATTTCTCGCTGATTGTAACCTTTATCGGCTTAGTTTCTGCCATATTTATCCTTTCACTTTTTTTAGCTTATAAGTTTAGCAAAAAAAATATCGAAAATGATTTTGTATCGGCCAAAGCCAACGTTTTAGAAGAAAGTATTAAGCCATACAATGATTTTTTCTTAAACAAGCTTCCAGAAATTTCTTTTTATAACGGCTATTTAGATTCGGCTACAGCCTCAAAATTTGTTGATACCATACTTATCCAATATCCTTTTATTAACAAGGTTGTATTTTATGATACCGAAGTTAAAAATGAAAACTACTTTGATGATGGAATAAATCTGGGAAATTTTTCTGTCGGCATGAAAAATGTTTATCAATTTAGCAGTGTTGGAAGTGGCGACAAGAGAAAAATTATTGGTCAAAGCCAAGTTAAAAACAATACAACTTTAGAAAATTTTAATACCGTTACGTTTAAACTTATCACTTTTGTTCAAAAGTTAGATACAACTGTTGTTCCTAGTCAAGAAGAGCTTTTTAGTAATTTTACCAATATACAGTCCAATAGGATAGATTATTTTAATATACCAAGTTTTGAAATTTTAAAGAATTACAAAAAAATGGTGATGAACAAACTTGAGGACGAGCCTGTTTATCAGCAAGATATGCTTTCCTTTGAGCTTGATCCTAATAAAATTAAAATCAATAATACTAGGCCTTTACTTTATCAAAGTGTAAAAATTGTACCTGTTACTTATGATCCAATAGATACATCTTCTGAATATGTTAGTGGTGAGATAACACTTGGTGGTCCTTTTTCAGATTATAAGCTATTTTTTATTTCCTCAAAATCATTTATCAAAAGCGAGATATTTAGCTACTTTTTACCTATTGCGGCATTACTGCTGTTTTTTTATGGTTTATTAATGCTGGTAGGTTTTTTAATTTACAGAAACTTAAACATCAACCATAAAATGTTTAAGTTACAATATGATTTTATAACCAATTTAACCCATGAATTTAAAACACCAGTAAGTGTAATTAAGATAGCGGGTAATAATATCAAAAGCGCAGCAAGCCTTTCATCAAAAGAACAACAAATGTAT
>SEBM01000919.1 GCA_004296145.1 Flavobacterium sp. | reverse complement strand
GTATTTAAACTTATCAATATGGAAATCTATCAACTTCAATATTTTATAAAAACGGCTGAGGTTTTGCATTTTACCAAAGCAGCCGAATTGTGTTTTGTAACGCAATCCGGACTTTCGCAGCAAATAAAAAAACTCGAAGAAGAACTCGGTTTGCCTTTGTTTAAACGAATTGGTAAAAAAGTGCAGCTTACAGAAGCCGGTTCTGTTTTTCTGATTCACGCCAAAAAAGTGGTAGAAAATGTAGAAAACGGAAAACAGGCAATTGAAGATTTAAACGAAATGATTGGCGGTGAACTGAGAATTGGTGTAACGTATATTTTCGGGCTTTTGATTTTGCCCGTTGTCAATTCTTTTGCTAAAGAATATCAGAATCTTAAAATTATTGTAGAATATGGTACAACCGAAGCTCTGGAACAAAAACTATTGAACAACGAACTTGATCTGGTTTTGGTTATTTCGTCACACGAAATTGAATTGCCAATTCAGAAAGTGTCTTTGTTTACTTCACAGATGGTTTTAGCAGTTTCTAAAAACCATGCTTTGGCAGGTTTAGATAAAATTGCTTTTAAGAAAATAGAAGAAATTCCGTTGATTTTGCCCGGAAAAGGTTCCAACTCCAGAGAATTTGTAGAAGAATTATTCCAGAAGTTTAATATGAAACCGAAGATTTCTATCGAATTACATTCTATTCACGCCCTATTGCAAATGGTAGAAAACAGTGACTGGTCTACAATTGTTGCCGAAAAAGCCCTTAAAGACTGGGATGAATTAAAAGCGATACAAATTACAGGCGTAGCAACTAAGCGTGAGGCTTTTATGCTTACTATTGGCGGTTACCAGAAAAAAGCTGTAAAATTGTTTATGGAAGAATTTAGCAAAAGCATTTAAGTAATCTTCAAATTTACTTTTGTAACTCAGTTTTTTTTGTGTTCTTTGCAAACCAAAATAGAGAGGTGTCCGAGTGGTTTAAGGAGCTAGCCTGGAAAGCTAGTATATGGGCAACTGTATCGAGGGTTCGAATCCCTTCCTCTCTGCTTAAAAAAAAGCGCCACGAATACCGTGGCGCTTTTTTTATTTCTTTATAATTTTTTTAGTTATATTCTGACTATCATTTTTGAATTTTATAATATATATACCAGTATTTAAAAAACTTAAATCTAATGAAGAAGTCAAATACTTTTTTTTGTTAAAAACAGTTCTACCAGATTG
>SEBM01000918.1 GCA_004296145.1 Flavobacterium sp. | reverse complement strand
TCCTACTTCTTCTTTACTCAGTTTGCCCAAAACTGTGTCAGTGGAAGTATCTGACTTAAAAATTTTCTTTAAGTATTCAATTAATTCAATTTTATCCTTTTTTTCAGATATTGGGTTTATTGGAATAATATGTTGATGAATTCTAGAAAAAACAGCTTCATTTGTTGACTGAATCAAATAACTATCAGTCTTATCCGTCATTGCAAGTATTAAGTAATGACCTTTTATTTTATTTGATAAATCAATTAACTCCCTCAAAGAGGTAAGAAAGTGAGAAAATCTGGCTTTAGACCTTCCACTTATTTTTTCAACCTCATCAATGCAGAAGATAACATGTTTTTTTCCTTGGGCTAAAATATTTAGAAAAAGAACTAATAGTACCCTTTTTTCATAATCTCGAAGAGGTCTTAAGTTTTCTTTATCAAAATATCTCTTACTGTTTAACCTACCTGTTCCTAGATAAAAAATGTTTTTTATTGTATTCCCATCATTAGATGAAAAAAATTTGTCTGTATATTGTTCAATACCGCTAAAATTATCCTCAAAACTATTGGCAAGGGTTTTATACTCAAAACCAGAATCAATCAATTCTTGCACAGTTTTAACTATAAAATCCGTGTAATTTTCTTCTATAATCTTCAAAAGATTTGTAATAATATCAAAGTTATCAGAGTCTGCTGGATAATATAAAACATTAATACCTTCTTCTTTCTGTCTATAAAACAGCTTTAAATATTTTAAAATATTTGTTTTACCATTACCATAATTAGCAATGATTAAAGATGACTGAAATCTATCACCTTTTATAGAATTTATCTTTTCCTCAATTTTGCTTTTAGCTTCGTTCTGATCAACAATATAATAAGGTAAATCTGGAACCTTTCCCTCTTTTACATCATTGATAAAACTTGTCGAAACTTCATGATCAAGTTCATCCCATAAATTACGTTGTGTCATCTTTGTCTTATTTGTTTAATTCCTTTATTCTAATAATTACAACAGGTCTATTTCTTATTAAATACTGATTCTTCATTGATGATGATTGAACAATATTGTTAAAAAAAATATTAAATGTTCTTTTCTCTGATTCGTAAAATTCCGTTATGAAGTTTTGAAAAGAATTTTTACTTAACCTCATTTTATCTGCGATAGCATATAATGGTAAAAATCCAAGTTCATTTTTCTTAGATTCGAGATAAATATCTTTGAAC
>SEBM01000917.1 GCA_004296145.1 Flavobacterium sp. | reverse complement strand
ATAGCTCATCAAGGTTTGCAAGTGCTGCAGACATACCTTCTTTGAAGCCATTGGTTACCATGTATTCTAAAACTTCTAGGCTTCCATACGCCGCAGTTACGGTTACGAATGTATTCCCATCTATTTCATTAAAAATATTGGTGCATAATGTTCTAGGGAAATTCGGATTAATAGTTCCGCTTTCGTCACTAAATCCCCTGAGTTCGGTAATGCTTTTTTGAGGTATAATTTGCTGGTAATCGTATCTGCTCCAATGTTTTTCGCCTTGCGGACTAATCATTGCATAATGCCAGAATCCACCTTCTTTAAAATCCATTGTTTTGGTTTCGGCTCGCCAAGGTTTTGGCGCTATCCATTGCTCAAGAAACTCAGCACTTGTCCACGCTTCCCAAACCAATTTAAGGTGGGCCGCAAATTCACGTTTAACCACAATGGTTTTTTCTTCCTTGTTTACAATAAAATCAAATAATAAATTACTTTCCATTTTTTTTTTCGGTCTTAAGTTTCAGTAATAATTCATCCAGTTGATTGAATCTAGTTTCCCAAATCTTTCTAAACTGTTCTAGCCATTTATCTATATCTTTCATTCTTTCAATTTCCAGTTGGTAATAAATTTCCCTCCCTTTTTGTTCTTGTTTGACCAACTCACATTCGGTTAATATTTTTAAGTGTTTAGAAACAGCCTGTCGGGTGGTCTCAAAATGCTCTGCCAAGGCATTTGGTGTCATCGCTTGCAAGGCGATAAGTGTAATAATTGCCCTTCTGGTTGGGTCGGCTATGGCTTGAAAAACATCTCTTCTCATTTGGGATAATTCGATAAGTGAAACTAATTGGTTGCAAATATATATGCAACTATTCGGTTTCACAAATTTTTTGGCGATTTTTTTTACTGTGTGGTAGGTTTTGTTAGCAAAATTTGCTTTTCAATATACTGGAGGGATGATTTAGGTTACTGCCAAACATGGGCTAAATAAACAATGAGGTAACAAAAAAGGCAAACTAAACTTTCAAAATTGAAGGGTTTAAATAAGTTTTGCCTTAAATTTTTGGTGGGGATAAAATAATTTGCAACGCCCCAGAAAAAAATGGATATGCCAATATCTGCAAAATCAAACCTTCCATTTGTTAGATGAAAGAATTGGAAAATCTCTAAACCAATTGAAAATAGGAGAGGTGCAAAAACAAGATTTATCGTTCTTTTGGAGATGTTAA
>SEBM01000916.1 GCA_004296145.1 Flavobacterium sp. | reverse complement strand
GTATAGAAAACTTCATGAGGATGAGGAATCTTTGTGTTAATAAATTTTTTACAAAGATAATTATTCTTAAAAATTATAAATCAGATAAAAATCTTTATTTTTGCAAGATTAAAATAAACACAGTGAGTGAATTAGCAAGAGTTTTTAAAACTTTCATCGCATATCTTAAAAGACCAGACCTTTATCCTGAGTTGGGAAGGAAAATCATCAAAAATATCTTCAACAGAAACAGTGCTTTCAAAGGAAAAGAGAAAACCAATCTTTGGGCTTCGCAAATTGCAATCAGCCAGGAAGAAGTGATAAAGACAATGTTTGGTTTGGATTTTCATCCTTTTTCAGAGATTCATCCTCAGGAATTTAAAAAAGCTTTAGACGCACAAAATACATGCCCGATAAAAATGGGTGGAGCTGGAGCTTTAGAACTTTTATATAGCGCTTGCGAATTTACAAAAGCAAAAACCGTGATAGAAACCGGTGTTGCATATGGATGGAGCTCATTTGCCACCCTTACTTCTCTTCAAAAAAGAAACGGAACTCTGTACAGCTCAGATATGCCTTATTTAAGTCAAAATGGTGACCAATATGTAGGCTGTGTGGTTCCTGATAATTTAAGAGCAAACTGGAAACTTTTTCGACATGCTGATCGCGAATCTTTACCTAAAATTTTAAAAGAAAGTGGTGAAATTGATGTAGTACATTATGATTCCGATAAATCTTATGAAGGAATGAAATGGGCTTATGAAACGCTCTACCCAAAATTGAGAAAAGGTGGAGTTTTTATTTCGGATGATATTAATGACAATTCTGCTTTTCAGGATTTTTGCGAGCAGAAAAAAATTGTACCTACTGTGGTAAAGTTTGAGGAAAAATTTGTGGGAGTTTTTGTGAAGTAATGCGAATTAGTATTACTTTTTTCTTTAAAATCCGAAACAGTTTATAATCATTTACTTACACAATCCGAAGTCTGTATGTTATTCAATTCCATTGGCTTTTTAATTTTCTTACCAGTAGTTTTTATTCTCTATTGGTTTGTTTTCAACAAAAAATATCAAAATCAAAATCGACTTTTATTAATCGCCAGCTTTTACTTTTATGCTTGTTGGGATTGGCGATTTCTTTGCCTGTTGATATTTTCTATAAGTTTAGATTATTTTTCCGCAATACAAATTGATAAAAGTACCACAAAGAAAAAAGCTAAATTTTGGCTTATTTTAAGT
>SEBM01000915.1 GCA_004296145.1 Flavobacterium sp. | reverse complement strand
TATGGGTACACACCCTAATTTATGAGTGAAAAGAAAAAAATATATTTGAGTCTCTCTATAGTTTTGTCAATGGGTATAGTTTTGGGAATAGGAAAACAAGGAATAACGTTGCTTTATTTTCAAGACTCGATAAGCCATAACTTTTTAAGAGCATATGGATTTATAGATCTTTTTTTTGGATTTATTTCCCCCTTCATGCTATACACTTTTTTATGCATAACCAGCTTTTTGATGGCAGCAATCCTTGGGGAAAAAATTACCTTAAAAAGTATATATGCAAATATTGGTATAGGTTTTTTTCCATTACTGGTAATTGCTACAATTACTAGTGTAATAGTATATCAGCTAGATAAAAATGACTTAGATAACATTGTAAATTCCTCTTCCGGAAATTATAATTTACGTTGGGGAATATCATTTCTTGAATTGAGATATTTTAATTACTTAGGGTACATCTGCCTCTACGCTTATATCTTCCTCTTTTTTAAGAAAAAAGAGCATTTCGAAATAATAAATTCATCTCTGATTACATTTTTGCCTACCCTGGTAACTTCAATGTTTTTTGTTTTTTAAATCATCGCGACTAAACGATAAAATTTAGGAATGGGGTTATTAGGACAACCTTACTGATTCATGTGAAATAGGGAGTGATCCATTGAAATAAATTATATCAGGCATACAAAAGTAATGCTGATTAATTGCCACACTGATGCATAATATGTTCCTGTAGTCATCCCGAGTATTTTCGACATTGAAGCAGAAGGGGTATTTGATCAGATTTGGCTTTTTCAAAGGGTGAAATATCTTAAAGGGCATGGATCTTTTGAGATTATGATATGCGAACCAGCAATATCATTTTTTTGAGCTTAAAATAACTTTACGCACTTTCAATTAAAATCGGTTTTAAGCTGTAAATCAAGCTACTTAAAAAGGCTTTGCAAAGCTATTCGCCTTCGCAAAGCAGAGAGCGATAGCTCAAAAGTTCGGGTAATTCAAAGATGATCCTATATCCTAGTTAGTTGTGAATAGTAATATTAATTATTTATGATTTAAACATTGCGCCATAGACATTACGATATGAAGTTCTTCGTACTGTTTCTCAAGTTGTAATATCATGATAAGATAATCACTTTTCATTCCCATGATTGCTCTTTTAAACTGAGTTTCCAAAGATTCAGGTAAATCCATTTCCCTGATTAATTCTAAAAAAGAAATTT
>SEBM01000914.1 GCA_004296145.1 Flavobacterium sp. | reverse complement strand
ATGAATGGGTATGTAATTGATATAAATAATTTTTTATGAAAAGATTCTTCTTATTAATATTTATTATGCTCCTTTGCAGTTGTCATCTGAATAACATTTACGAAAATGAAGAGGCAGAGAAGGCTGCGGCAGAGAAAGTCGCAGATGAATTTTACAACTTTATTAAAAGACAAGAGTTTGTACAATCAGAAGTTCTTTTTTCATCTGGTTTTTACAAGATATCAAGCAGGGAAGATCTTCAGATATTATTGAACGCGACTAATAAGTTGGTGGGAAATTACCAATCTAGAAAGCTGATCGATTGGAAAACCAAGAGAATTGAGGGCTCCAATCCTTCCTCTGAATATTTTTTAGTTTATGAAGTTATTTATGATAAATATCCGTCCAGAGATACTTTCAGACTTGTGAAGGAGGATGGAGAAATTAAGATATTTGCTTATAACGTTAATTCAGAAGGTTTTATAAGGTGATTTAATATTTTTGACATCGTGCAATTTAATATTTACATCTTTTTATGATCTCGGTTTAGGGATTGTATGTTTGATGTTTTTTTAAGTTGATATTATAATGGCGAATGATAACCTAAATCTTGAGAATCATATTGACCATCTTATTATTTGTCTTAAGTAATTCTCGTCGCTAAAAGTTAAGTCAAAATTGGCGAGAATAGTATTAGAATCTGTATTCCGTTTTAATTTTTAATATTTTGGTTAGCATTTGGTTAATCAGATTTTAAACGACATTTCAGATTTTTACTTTCTAGAGAACTAAGCTCAGTATTTTTTGAATTGTTTACCTTTTGAGTACTCATATCATAGCATGTTTAAAATGTATTGTCACATCCTTTAAAGATACACTTGAGGCGCAGACCCACTATGTAGCGCGTTTTTATGACGACTGTAATGCATGGTGTGGATGTGATTAATGAAGTAGAAATTTAGAACATGGAGATCTCTTACTATGGGTCAGTTTTCCGTGGGTATCTTGAGAACTTTGCTTTTTTCTGGTAGGGAAAAATATTTTGCAGATTTGTGTATTTGTTCGCGCCCATCATACTGTTTCTAATTACGCGGATGTTTATTATTACTGTTTTAAATTATTTTTAAAGTAATCTCTGCGTTACCTTTCTGTTTGCAGGTAAGTCAAATAATTAGTAGCGAGGATTTAAATATCATTCAGCAGTCATTTTTCCTGTCGAATAGTTCATTATTTCTAATTG
>SEBM01000267.1 GCA_004296145.1 Flavobacterium sp. | reverse complement strand
CTTACAGTACTTTTAATTTTACTGTTTTTGAATTTTATAAAAACAGTTTTATCACGAAGCATATTTCTTTTTATGCTATAAAACAAGTTCCGTTTTTTAAGGGATCTCTTTTTTCTCTCAGAGCCCCTCCTGTTTTCATACAATAATTGTATTTCCGAACTACTGTGTTAGTTAGGTTCTTCTGTGCATCTAAAATTTAGACAAACTATATTTTAATTATTCTGTTTATTCAAAACTATTTGAAACGACATGATTTTAATTACAATTTAATGCGCTTATTAATAATGAAATCTAAATTCATTATTAAGGAAAATCTTCCGTTTCACTTTCGTTGAATTTCACTATCTCGGCGTACAATAAATCTTCAAATTTAACGGCAATTTCAATCAAAAACAGACTTCTTTTTTTGTTAAGCTTTTTTGTATTGTTCTGTTCTGCAATGTCTTTTTGATGAATTTATTCATTCAAAACCTCGTATTCGTAATCTAATTAAATATCTATAAAATGATTCAAATCAAATCTAAAAAAATGAAAAGAACAAAGTTATTCCTTGTTTCCCTGTTAAGTATAATGTCTTTTACTGCCTGTAATAATGATGATACAGAAGAAGAAAAACCAACAGCGACAATTGATAAAATCGAACTCGGACTCGGTAATAATGAAACGGCGGTTATTGCTCAGGACTTTCACTTTAATGCTGAAATTGTGGCAGCAGATAAAATTGCTGATGTCCAAATTAAAATAACACAGAAAAACACCGAAACTTACACTAAAGCATGGTCACACAAAATTATCTGGACACAATATGCCGGAGCCAAAAATGCAACTGTGCACAAACATTTTGACATTCCCGCAGATGCTGCAGAAGGAAAATATGATTTTAATATTATCGTAAATGACCAAAACGGCTCTAAATTGGAAGTGAAAAAGAACCTGACGATTTACAAACAAGAAAACTTACCCCTAAATCCGGTGGCTTCTGTTTTTACGGTATTCCTAAATGATGGTTTTTTCTACAGAAAAGGAGCTTATAAACTTGAAGGTGAAAAATATAAAAAAGGGGATTTATTGCAATCGCAGTTAACGCTAACAGGCATAAAAGGAAGTGGCAAAATGTATTTGCTTTTGATACGTAAAAATGCCAATCATAATCCGGAAAGTATTGATCAGATAGATTTTAGCAAAGTCATTGTGTACGATGTGTATGAACATAAAGACATGGCAGAAGTTGGTGAATTCTCAAACGTTCCATGGAACGGAACAGCGTTTACAAGAGAAATGCCGCAAATGATAATCGGTGCTGCAAAAGATAATAATATTCCGGTACAGGATTTAATCGCAAACAAAGCGTGGGCTTCAGGAGATTATATTTTTAAGGTTTTATATAAAAACACCACTTACAATATCAACTTTTCGCAGTCTATAAACGTGCCAATCGCGCTTTAATTTCCATCAGATGAAAATATTAAAAAATTTATTAGTTGTCTTTGCAGCAATTCTATTTAACTCCTGCAGCAGTGATAATACAGAAATAGATACAGAATATCCTGTAATCGATATTACGGGTCAAAACGCTTTCCCTATACAATGCAGCACTATAACGCGTGGGCAGAAGATATTTTTTAAAGCAAAGTTTAATGACAATACTGCTTTAGGATCTTACAGCTTAGACATTCACCACAATTTTGATCACCATACTCATAGTACAGAAGTGAGCAATTGTGAAACAGATCCTGTAAAAAAGGCAGTAAATCCGATGTTATTTATTAAATCTATAGAGATTCCCGGAGATGTAAAGACTTATGAAGCGTCAACAGAAATTATGATTCCGGCTGATGTCGATTCCGGCGATTATCATTTTATGATTCGTCTGACCGATAAAGAAGGCTGGCAGACAATTAAAGGTTTAAGCATTAAAATTTTATAACTCATCATGAGAATTTCAAACTCTAAGTTCCACAGAATCCAATTTTAATTTTTCTAAAAAGAAGGTTCTAACCATAATTTTAAATGAAAAATAACAAATCCCTTTACTGGTCACCTGTTTTATTGCTGTTTTGTCTGTTTAGCGCCAAACAAACATTTGCACAATCTGAAACACAGCAATTAGAAGAAGTTCTGGTGAAAGAATCCTATACTGAAAAACGTAAAAAAGAAGAATCCTTAAATCTTGAAATTGTAAATTCTTCTTTTATCCAGCGCAATCTTGGCGGAAGCCTAATGCAATCGTTACAAAGACTTCCGGGGATTAAAACTATTTCTATAGGTTCTGGCGGTTCTAAACCTCTTATTCGTGGTTTGGGTTTTAATCAGGTTGTTGTAGTAGAAAATGGCCTGAAACATGAAGGGCAGCAATGGGGGGCAGATCACGGTCTCGAAATCGATCAATATGCTGTAAACCGTGTCGAGATTATAAAAGGTCCTTCTTCTTTTATTTATGGCTCTGACGCTATTGGCGGAGCAATTAACATAAAACCATTGCTGCCCCCTGCCAAAAATACGTTTGGAGGCAATGTTGACATTACCGGAAAAAGTAACAACAAACAGATTGGAAGTTCTTTTAATTTATTTGGAAGAAACGACAAATGGTTTTTTGACACCCGTATTACCACAATGGATTATGGCGATTACCGTGTTCCGGCTGACACAGTTCATGTTTATAATTATGCCGTACCGTTGTATAAAAATAGTTTACGAAACACAGCCGGTAAAGAACTTGATCTGCATTTAAACACCGGTTTTACAGGAGAAAATCTTAAATCTGTTTTTTATATCAGTAATGTACATACTAAAAGTGGTTTTTTTGCCAACGCGCACGGTCTCGAACCCAGAAATGTTGACACTGAACTTCATGACAAATCAAGCAGAGATATATTGATGCCGTATCAGGAAGTCAATCATTTTAAGATTAGTAATACATCTTCGTTTAAATGTCAGAAACATGCAATAGAAACGCAATTGGGGTTTCAGAAAAACTTTAGACGCGAATGGAGCCAATATGTAAATCACGGTTATATGCCGCCAATTTATCCTGATGAAATGCATGCACCTCAAAATCTGGAACGCCAGTATGAAAAAGAAGTTTTTTCTTTTTCTGCAAAAGATGAATTCAATCTTGGTCAGCATCAACTTGCTTTGGGTGGAAATACAATTTATCAGGAAAATAAAATTAACGGCTGGAGTTTTCTGATTCCTGCATTTAAGCAATTTCAGGCAGGAATCTTTTTGTTTGATAAAGTGGTACTAAACGATAAATGGTTAATAAATGGCGCGGTACGCCTAGATCACGGCTCTATTAAAATGAAATCTTATTACGATTGGTTTCAAAGCGAAACTATAGATGTGCAGGGAACTAGTTTAGAATATCTGCAGCGTTCTCAGGATATGGAGAAAACTTATGACAGTTTTACGTGGTCGGCTGGTGTAAATTATAATTCAGGAAATCTTTCGCTTAAAGCGAATATTGGCACAAGCTACCGAATGCCGATAGCAAAAGAACTGGCTGCAAATGGTGTTAATTACCATTATTTCAGGTTTGAAAAAGGAAATCCGGATCTTGATGCAGAGCGTTCATACCAACTGGATTTAGGAATGGAATGGCAGTCTTCGAGCTGGTCTGTACAACTGACCCCTTTTGTCAATTATTTTCCAAATTATATTTATCTCAATCCAACTCCAGCACACGATACGTATTATGGCGCTGGAAATCAGGTTTTCGAATATGAACAAAGTAAAGTGTTTCGCTATGGTGCAGAATTGCAAACGCGCATTCGGTTTTCAGAAACATGGAGCGGAGAAATTCTAGCCGAATATTTGTATTCGGAACAGCAGTCCGGAAATAAAAAAGGCTATACACTTCCCTTCTCTCCCCCTCCATCTGTTTTGTTTGGACTGAGTTATAATCCAAAAATAAAATTTCTCAGAGAACCGTATTTCTCTTTGGATTATCGCATTACAGCGGAGCAAAATTATATTGTACCACCCGAAAAAAAGACAGATGAAAGTCATGTTTTTAATCTTGCTTTTGGAACCAGAATACAAACTGGCAAACAAGATATAAACCTAAGTTTTCAGGTACAAAATCTTTTTAATACGAGATATTTAAACCACACCAGTTTTTACAGACTGGTAGAACTTCCTGAAGCTGGAAGAAATATTATTGTATCAGTGAAAATTCCGTTTTTAATGTAGTCAATTTATAAATCAACTTATGAAACCAATACAAATATGATGTTTACGGTGGTGAAAGCATCGCCATTGGTACAGAAAAAGATAATTATGAAAACCCAATAATTGATGAAAAAGCTTAGGAATCCGGCCTGTACAATTGGGTAATCTTATACAAAAACACCACTTATAATATGAATGTCTATAAATCGATGTCTATTAAAATAATTAATTAAGTTCCATTATTTAGGCACAAAATAAGTCACATTAAAATCAAATATTAATTAATTTAAATCCATAATTCAATGAAAAACAAGTATTTCAAATTATTATTTTTAACTGCATTAACTCTTTTCACTGCATCGTGCAGCAACGATGATGATAACAATCCGGAAGAGCCGACAGAAGTAGTGACAGAACATAAATATCTGCGAATCTTACTTTCTGACGAAAAAACGACACAACTGACTTTGGTAAATCCAACGGATGCAAGCGTAAGTTCTTTCTCGGCAAAATTCCCAAAATCATCTTTGTATACTACCGAATCCGGCCGATATGCAGGAATTATACACAGAGACAATAACACGGTTGAAACTTTTGACAGCGGCTTTGAAACGCACGGCGATCATATTGATGTTGATGGAAATCCGCAATTTGGATTTTTGACAGGCCAATCGCTTAAACCAACACACTTTAAAAGTAAACGTGGAGAAATCATAACTTTTAATGATGGTGACGGAACTTTATCTGTAGGAAAAGAATCAGAAGTTAATACCTCCGGGGCCACTTTTAAAACTATAAACGCAGGTCTTTTAGCGCATCATGGTGCAATGGCTTCTTTCTCTAACGGAACGTATGCCATTACAGTAAAAGACAATTCTGTTACCGGAACGTTACCTGAAAAAGTAAAAATTATAGACAATAACGGAAAAACACTTTTTGATGCTAAAATTGTAACAAAAGGTATTCATGGAAATGCTTCAGACGGTACTTATGCAGTTTTTGGATCTGCTGATGGCGTTTTGGTAGTCGAATCCAATGGAAATCAAAAATTAATCACACTTCCGTCTGATTTTGGAGCAGCCTGGTTTGGAAGCATTTTAGAAACTTCAAATAACGGAAAATTTGTAGGTTATACAGCTGCAAAAGGTGCCTATTTAATTGATGTTGTAAACAGTACTATTAAACCAATTCTTCAAAGTACTTCAATTATGCAATGTAAAGTTAGTTACAATCACAAAAAATTGGGTGCTCTTTTACATTCAGGAGAATTTAAATTATACGACCTTACAAGTTTAACTCTGGAAAAAGACACAAAAGCAATTTTAGAAACTGCAACTGATGCGACATTAAAACCACAGTTGGCGTTTAGTGAAAGATTTGCTTATATAACGTCTCCAAATACAGGCGAATTATTGCAGCTTGATCTTTCTTCATCTGTATCTAAAAAAATAAAAGTATCAGCAACACCATACATGATTACACTGATTGGTTATGAAAATAGTGAAAGCCACTAAAAATTAAGTTATTAAATTTAAAGCAGTTATTGAAAAATAGCTGCTTTTTTATTTTCAAAATAACTGCACCAATTCTTTTACTATAATCAGGTATTTATACTATAAGTGATAAATATAGAAAAGGTTATTTTTGAAATAAAATATAACGATATGCCCTGGACTATTCTCGAATCTTTCTGGAAACATACTTTACATCCTTCATCTGTTTCAACTCCAACAGAGAATCAA
>SEBM01000913.1 GCA_004296145.1 Flavobacterium sp. | reverse complement strand
ATCTTACTATTTCGAACTATTCTCCCTATTGGTGCTCGTTTGCAAAGATTAATTACGTATATTAAAAGGAGTAAATAGTAGTATTTAAAACGAAGCTACTACCTGATAGTGCGTATTTGCAATCCGTGCCCGCAGGGTAATAAACATATTATCTCAAAAACAAAAACCTCGATCTTAAAAATCGAGGTTTTTCCATTTTATAAACCTTACTCCTTATCTAAATAAGGATTCAAAATCTCTGCCAACTCATTCAGCCAATAAAAGTTGTTTTCTAAGTTGGTTGCTCCCTGATCTTTTAAAACTCCTAAAGCCAGTGTGTAATTTACCTGTCTTATTATTTTAGCCATATCTTCTATGTCTATTCTGTGGTTAAAGAAATCTAGTAATCTTGTTTCGGTTTCTTTTGAAAAAGTGTTTGTGCTCATAATGTGAAGATTTAAGAATAAACCCTTGTACGTTAGCAGTCTTACGCTTCTTCACGGCGTCAAAGTCCTTTCGGAGCTTTACTACATAGCACAAGGGCAAATTTTAATGCGTTCTTAATGTGAAGATTTAAGGACCACAAATATAAGAAAAATCATATTTTTTGAAAGTTTTTTCTTTCAAATTTTACAATTCATTTTATAATCAGTTAATTATAAATCCTATTCCAAAATTAATACATTTGAAACTACAAATTGAAAAACATTATTTAATGATAAGAATAGAATTTGAAGAGCCAGTCATCGAAATTTGTGAATGCTGTAATAATGAAATTGTAAAATTGACCCGATTTGTTTATAAAGATGAAGATGCATTTGCTATTTATTATTTAAAATTCACAAAGGGACACGAACAAATACGCACTTGGATTAATTAGCATTGGCGATTGGGGAACAGATGAAACACCTAAAAACAGATTTTCGTTTCCATTTAGAATATGGCAGGACGAGACATATTTTCAGATAGGCTTAATGGACAAAGAAGAATCACCATGGAAACATGAAATACTTGAAAAGATTTTAGACAGAAAAGATTCATTAGAACATCCATGGATTCAGGAAGTATTTCATATCACAGATCATATTGTTGATGAGGATAAAGAATTAATTGAGTATTTTGATTAAACATACTAGAATTTTTCAAAAGTTGTACACATCAAATTAATCTAATTCATAATTAAGAAAACAGATAATTAATATGATAAAAAAAATACTTTTTCTTTCTATAGTAATCACACTTTCAT
>SEBM01000266.1 GCA_004296145.1 Flavobacterium sp. | reverse complement strand
ATCTAATCCACGCAGCATCTCTCCTTCTAATGTTTCTGCCTCTCCTCTAAGGGGGATCAGGTTTGTACGGATATGTTTGACGATATCCGGAAATTGATGATTTGTCGGGAAATCCGGCTGGATGGTGGAAATTTTTTTATAGTCGGGATTTAATTTTTCACATTTTTGTACAAGTGCTGCAGATCTTCAGGTGAACGCACTAACCATTCTCTAGGTGTTACTCAAAACTTATTCTTATAATCAAGGTCGAAGTAATTTTTTAGATTTTTAAAACCATCGAAATCAGGGCTAAATTCACCATTTCCAACATATCTGTTTCCTTCAATAAATTTCAATTTCGCAGAAAGGTTTCTGGAAAATAAAGCACTTGTATTGATCCACGATAAATCAAAATTTTTATCAAAAAACTTTACATCTTTAGGTTCGGCAATTGGTGCAATTAATGGTACTTCCCCTAAAGTATCGATCCAGTTTGAGATTACTAACGAAAATTCTTTCCTGGTCTGGGCTTTTTCAACTTTTGGCAAAATTTCTATCAATTGCTGATCCCAATTAAATTCTCCGGCAGCAACTTTTGGATGATAATATTTTAGAAATCCCCAGACTTTGCAGGTAGCGGCAAGTTTTTCGGTTTCTGTGATTTTGGTGTTTGCAGATGCAATTTGAGAAAATACAAGAAGTAGTAGAAAAGTAATTTTTTTCATTCTTAGGTTGTGGTTTTTGTTTTTTGGTAAATCGAATATAATATTAAAATTTAAATTGAAGTATTTTCCTTCTTTAATTCGCATAAAAAAACGAGGAATCTCCTGACGGAAATTCCTCGTTATATCAATAGTATATTTATTTTTATTCCAATTCTTTCAATAAAACCTGAACATCAACATAATCCTCATAATCTTCCGGAATAGTTAACAAGGTTTCTTTACAACCAATATAATTTCTTTGTTTTAGTTTTACAAGCGCAAGATTCCAGGTAGCTTTATCTTTATAAACAGATTTTCCGGCTCTCAGTTCTTCAAAAACAACGGCTGCTTTTTTGGTTTTGTTTGTTTCTAATAAAGAGATTCCGTAAAAATACTGAATTTCAGGAGTCTTATTCTGCTGGAGGATTTTCTCAAAAAGCGGAACTGCTTCTTTATAATGTGCTGTATTAAAGGCTGTTTCAGCTTGTTTTAAAGTAGCATTTTCTGTACTTCTTTCGGTAAAATAAGCCTGCTCATGCTGATTAAAATCTTCATAAACCGGTTTATTCATATAATTAAAGAAAAACAAGCCAATTAGAATAACAACAGAAGCTGCAACAGCATAATTCCACGGTTTAAATACAATGACTTTTGAACTGCTTTTATTAAAATGTTTATCCGAAATCTTCGTTAGATTTTCTTTGAACGCTTCTCTTTCTGCTGCAATTCCGAATTTATTTTCCAATTGCGCCTGTGCTGTTTTAAAAGATTCAAATTCTGACGCAAATTCATCATCTTCGGATATTTGCTTTTCAAAATTCGCTTTTTCGTCAACAGTCAGTTCGTCCTGAAGATATTGATCAAATAATATATAGCGTTCTTCGTTCATGACTACTTGTTTTTTAGAGATTTAAAAATTTTAGCTTCCTGAATCCACTGTGTCAGCTGGCCAACGCACAACGATTTCTTTTTACGGACATAACCATAAGTAACGTTGAGCTTTTCGGCAACTTCTTCCATAGATTTAATTTCAAAACTCAGCTTTAATAACTCCTGACATTTGTCTCCCAGTTTCTGGAACATGGCATCAAAAAGCTGTTGTTTTTCATCAAATTCTTCAGTTTGCTCCACCAGATCAAGAGCAGATTCACTTATAGATCCCGCATCTTCCTGAATTGTTACCCCTTTATTTGATGTTTTTTTTAATTCGTTTAGCCATTTTCTTTTACATAACAAGAAAAAATAGGCATCAAACGGACATGTTAATTGTAGTGTATTGGCTTTGGCCTGATTAAAAAGCAGTATCAAAATTTCCTGAACCACATCCTGTGCCTGATCATGGTTCCCCGAGTTATTTCTTATATAAAAAACAACTTTGGGAACAAACTTTTTATAAATCTCCTGAATTATGGCTGAGTTATTTGCAGCGAGTCCTTCAATATATTTTTGGTCGGAATGAATCTTAGTTTTGGCCATAAACAGCTTTTTAAAAACACTAATTTAAAAAGAATATTAGGATAAATTTCTATTTGAGGGGTAACAATTATAAAATCAGGTTGATATAACGATACAAGAATCTTTTAGAATAATCGAAAAAATTAAGAAAAATGGAAAGTTATCAACTCATAAACGAAAAAAATCTTGACCGGTTTCATAAAATGCTTTCTATAAAAGAACGAAACGGTTTTGTGATTATCGAGCATAATGAAAAATTGCCTTATGCTGTTTTATCAAAAGAAAAAAAAGAAATAAATCACCCTTTTCATTTATTTCTTACCATGATAACATTCGGACTTTGGGCAATTGTCTGGGTTTATCTTATTGTTTCGCTTTCGCGGAAAAAAGACATTCTGGTGGCATTGGATGAAGACGGAAATGTGTTTGAAGAAAAGTGCTTTTCAAAATAAATTAAAAAAAAATAAAAAAGAGGGGTAACAAATTCTAACCGCAATTGATCTCTCTATATAAATCAGAAAACAAATTAAAAACGGGGGTAACAATTTCCCCATCATAAACATCTATTATTAAATAACTATTAAAACTGAATATCATGAAAACAAATTTTAAGACAATCGGACTTTTATTATTCGCTATAACGACACTTGTAAGCTGCGACAACAGCGATGGCGACAACAACAGCAATGTAATTCTTCCTCCAACCAGTGCCGCTTTTAAAGGTATAACCGAAAAAGGAGTTAAAGCAAATACACAAAAATTCACCATTACAGCCGGAGATGGAGTTGTTACGTTTACTTCTGCAAAAGGTGTTAAAGTAAATATCAACGGAAACTGTCTTACCAAAAACGGAAATGCCGTAACCGGAGCGGTAGATATTGAATATATCGAACTTTTTGACAAAGGAACGATGCTTGTAACCAACAAACCAACAATGGGATTTACAGCAGACGGAAAGAAAAACTTATTGATTTCTGGTGGTGAATTCTTTATAAAAGCAACTCAGGGCGGTGTTGCACTTCAAACCGGCTGTCCGATGACAATGCTTGTTCCTGCAGCATTAACGGATGGTGTAGACAATACAATGACTTTGTGGACAGGAGCAATAGATGAAAAAGGCGAATTGGCCTGGAGAGAAGCAAAAGAAGGTGGAGACGGTGCTAACGGAAAAGGTGGCGTTCAGGGCGAAGGAAACAATTATTATGTAACTTTTGGAAACTTCGGATGGACAAATGTTGACCGTTTTTACAGCGACCCAAGACCAAAAACAACTATTCTTGCAGATGCTCCTGACGGTTATGATAATAACAATAGTGCTATCTATTTATCATATGATGGTGAAGGAACTAATGCGCTTGCTAAATTGGACACTTATACTTCTGCCGGATTATTTAGCGAACATTATGGACAAATTCCGATTGGATTGGCTTGTCACGTGATTTTTGTAACCGAAGACAATGGTCAATGGCGTTACGCAATCAAAGCTGTAACAGTTGCTGCCAACGATGTTTATACTTTTACACTTGCCGAAACAACAACTGGTACAGAAGCGCAATTGGTAGCAGCAATCAATGCTATTCAGTAACTTACAAATACTTTTTTTAGAAGAAAGTGGTGATTTGCTCACCGCTTTTTTTTACATTTAAACCTGTTTTAAAATTTATTATGCTGATTTTGAAACCAAAAACTGTCTAGTTATGAAACCACAACTGTCTATTTTCTTTCTTCTATTTTCTATTTTCTCAATAGGACAAACAAAAGTTAAGGACACCATAACCCGAAGAGCAAATATTATTTACAATCAGAATGGAAATCAGGTTACTTATAAACCCGAAACACCACCTTTGATTCCGATTGCGGGTGCGCCAAAACCAAGTTATTCTTATTTGTGGGAACTTGGAGACGGACATTACAGCAAAGAAGCCGAGCCAAAACATGTGTATAAAAACAAAGGAAATTATACCACAAGACTTGCTGTAACAAACAATTACGACAACGGAAAACCTCCGGCAACACGCCCGAAAAAAGTAGTTGTAAATGACATTACGGACACTAATTATAAAGACATTGCATCAATCGCTGACCAAAACGGATTTTCTATAATTAAAAACTGCGACCCGATTCCGGAACAGGAAATGGTAGTTGTGGTGAGTTATCAAAATCTTGAAAATTATGTTTCGAACGGAAAGCTTTATTTGTTTTATAATGAAAAGCAATTCAAAAGCAATAATTTTGAATTAACGGATTTCAGAACGTATGCCAATGAACGCGAGGTAAAAGAAATTACAGTCGCTGCTGTTAATGATCTTGACGATACAAAATCGTATCTGGCTTCTGCCGAAAACACTTTTAAAACCAAAAAATACAGAAATACAACCACTGAAGAAGATCTGGATGCTTCTTTATTGGATGCTAACAAAACCTATCACAATGTTTCTGTTTTAGAATTTGATGACGCGAATCCCGGAGAAACGCGAAATGTATTTTATACTTTTAAAACTACTCCGGAAATGATTAAAGATACCAGCGCTACGGTTACGATGCGAGGGATTTTTGTGCCAAACAGAAGTTATAAAAACCACAAAATCAAAAACCTCGAAATGGAAATTGTGACTTCTCACGATCCAAATAAAATGGGTTCTAACGGAAGTTTTATGAATTACAGACTGGTGCGTTTTAAAAGAGTAAATTTCAAAACCCGTTTCCAAAATAATGGTGAAGGCCCTGCAAGGATGATTCGTCTGGAAACGGATATTCCGGATATGTTTGACAAGAAAACTTTTAAGATTGAAAGCATGTATCCCGAATGTCCGATTTGCCCAAAAGATGAAGTTCCGACAACGAGCTGCCTCGATACGATTATCAAACAGAAACAGATATTTTTTACTTTCAAAAACATTTATCTGCCCGGAAGCGAGCAAAAAAATGTGCACGAAAAAGACAGTACAAAAGGTTTTGTAAAATATTCGATGAAGTTTGCCGAGGATTTTCATAAAGTAAAAACCAGAAGCAGAACGGCTATTATTTTTGACAAAAATGAACCTATAATTACCAACTACGCCACTACCCGATTTTTGCCCGGAATTTCGATTGGTGCCAAAGCGGGTTATAATTTGTATCCTGATTTAGATAATTCTACGAGTTATTTTGTTGGTGCGACAATTTCGCCTTTTAAATCGTATCGTTTTTACTGGCAGGCAGAATGGGTAAATGCTTTAAACAAATACAATAGCGCTGTTGAGGTTATCGAACAGATAAATACAGGCCCGAACGGTTCACGACAATTAGTACGCACAACGACTGCAACTGAAAATAAAAACGTCAATTGGGAAATTCCTGTTTTACTGCGTTATAATATTAATAATTATATCGGAATTGGTGCGGGAGTTCAGGCTAATTTGAATGTTTCGTCAGAACAGAATCAAACCATTCAGAATGATACTTATGAAGGTGATAAGGAATTCTTTTTAATCAGTTCTACAACGAATTCTAATAGTATAAAAAACACTTTTACGGATGTTAACTATGGCGTTTTGTTTGATTTAACAGCGGGTTTTGCCAGAATTGGACCAAGTTTAGGCGCACGTTATGTGATTAACTTTGAACAAGATTTTAATTATTTTCAGTTTTATGGAATTTGGAAGTTTTAGATTTTTTTTTAAACCATATAAGTTATATAAGTTCATTTTAGCTGGACTTTGATTTATTATATGGCTTTTCTTTATTTGAAGTTTTAGATTTTTTTAAACCATATAAGTTATATAAGTTCATTTTAGCTGGATTTTGATTTATTATATGGC
>SEBM01000912.1 GCA_004296145.1 Flavobacterium sp. | reverse complement strand
GACTTAGAAATTATTGGCCGACAGACAGACGATATCGCAAATTTCATCAATGCAATAAAAAATGGCAATCGCAATCATTGGTTAGACGCATATTTTGGCTCTGACATTTATGAAAACATTTCCGACAGCGACATCGTGTCCGATATAATTAGCCGAAATACTCTTGATTATGAGAGTACAATGTATCAATGCCTAAAATGTGGACGATTAAAAGTTCAAATACGTAATACAAACAAGTTCTTATCATTTACTCCAGACGACAATGAATGGCTTGATTTGCTAAAAGGATTATCCCAAAAGTAGAATTTGACAAATAATTTGGCCTACTTATAACAACAGGTTCAAGTTAAGCCTCGGGTGAAGTGCGAACAAAAGAATTTGAAGCCATTTATTTAGCTTAGTGCTGTGGGTAGTTAGTGTAAGTAAATTTTAGGCTCAACTTAAACCTGCAAAACGTTATAGCCAATTGTAAAACGACACAGCAAACGAACAGACAAATTGAACTGGATAGACAAAATAAAAGCAGGACAAATCACCTGAACTGAAAAAAGGAGAGATAAAAAAAATCCTCATTCAGACAGCAAGTGAAGTTTTGCCTGACTTCGAGTTTGTATCATATAAAAACAGTTGTTATTCATTTCAACGACAACGACAGATAGACAATTTTACAGTTTATGAAATACTCAACATAATCTTTACACTTAAAGACAAAAACTTTGCCTGCTCAATTGCTTCAAGGCTAAATCCTGAATACATTGTTTCTAACCAATACAACATTGGGCTAATAAATCCGCACCAAGACTTGAAAGTATTGAGACATAATTCGGGTGCTTTAAATATTCAAGACGCATACTATTTCCACAATGGACAAGTTGAAACGACAACGAAAATTGTGAAAGAAATTTTTGGCGACTTTAAAAAATACGGACTTCCATTTCTTGACAAACAAGTTGAAAAACTAAAATCAAATTCAATTGTTAAACGGGGCTTTGACTACATAGACGATTTACAAATTGACAAGCAAAAACTGAAAACTGAAATAACAGAAGAACTCAATAAAGGTGGACTTTTACTTTCGAGTATAAAACACCCAATTTATGTTGACCTTAAAGAAAAATTGCAATCAGTAAGCGGACAAAGTAAAGAAGACAGACAAATAATACCGAAGACAGCACACGAATTATTAGAACTATATTGGACGAGATGAAAAGAACAACTGGCTATAAC
>SEBM01000911.1 GCA_004296145.1 Flavobacterium sp. | reverse complement strand
TAATAATACTACCCTAAAAAGAGATTTTTATTTTATTAGAAAATTGCATTTGTAAAGTATATCAGCAAATAATTTATATTTTTTTAACCTATTAAAAATCCTAGTATTATGAAAATTGCTACCATTATTGTCCGAGTTTTGATTGGCCTTTTGTTACTTTTTGCCTCCATCAGTTTTTTCTTCAATCTTATGCCGGCTGAACCGGTGACAAATGATAATTTTAAAGCTTTTAGTATGGGGTTAGTAGCTTCTACTTATCTGATGCCATTAGCAAAATCAATCGAATTGATTTGTGGTCTCGCATTTGTTACCGGGCGTTATGTAACACTTGCAAACATTTTAATTCTTCCTATTACCGTAAACATTTTATTTATTAATTATTTTATGTCTCCCGAAAAACTGCCAATTGCCGTATTGTTATTTTTGGCAAATTTATTTTTAATTTACAGATATTGGGATAATTACAGAAGTGTTTTCAGACCTTAATTATTATACTCTAAAATAGAAAAACCCGACAGTTTTTAAATTTCTGTCGGGTTATTTTTTTAGCTTGCTTTATCGTGTTTTACCCAAATTAGGGCCGAAGTATCATACCCTATTTCCTGAGCCTTTTTTAAATAATCAGCTTTTATGTTTTCAGGGATTGTTGTTTCTCTCGAAAGTATCCACAGATACTTAAGACTTTCACCGGCAACAAGTGCATATTTGTAATCTGCGTCAACAGCAATTACATTATAGCCCGAATAAAAAGGACCAAAGAATGAGACCTTAAGCATACCGACATCGTCTTTTTTGACAAATTTGGCTTTCCCAATGCTTTGTTCCCACTCGTCTTTTTTGACATCATAGCCCTTATTAGCAACTTTTATTGTACCGTTATCCTTCAAAGAATAATTTGCGGTAACATTGTCCATATATTTTTCGTATTTATAGTCTAATCTTGCAATTTCATACCATTTACCAAGGTATTTGGCTTTATCAAAATTAGTAACAGCAGCAGCTTTCTTCGGAATTGTTGAACCACCACAAGCATAAATATCGGGATTTTTATACAAACAATTCAATGCAATAAATCCACCTAAACCATTACCATAAATGGCAACTTTTTTAGGGTTTGCAATTTTTTTCTGAACAAGCCATCTCACACCATCATTAACATCTTCCTGAATTTTATCGCTCCATTCTTTAAATCCGGCAGCATAGAAAGATTTTCCATAACCACCTGAACC
>SEBM01000910.1 GCA_004296145.1 Flavobacterium sp. | reverse complement strand
GGTCTATGTCTCTTTCGTGAAAACACAGATTTTTATTTTGTTGATAATGAAAAACCCTTTGTCAAAATTTGAACTTTGACAAAGGTTTTTTTGTTATTTAATAAAAGTAATTATACTCCAGTTTCAATAAATTTTAGGGCGCGATCCAAAACCTCATCTCTTCCTTCCTGAATTCCTTTTATGGTTGGTTTTACTTCAATATCCGGCACAATTCCAATTCTTTGCGTTTCTCTTCCGTCAGGATAATAAACGCCAATTCCCGAATACGAAGTATGGAGTTCTTTAAAATCAAGCTGAATATTATTTCCATCTGCGCCGGCAGTCTGACTCCCAATAATTGTTGTATTTCCTGAAGTTTGAAAACACATGGCCGTCCATTCTGACTGGCTAATAGAATCTTCGTTAAGCAAGACAATAACTTTTCCTTTGTAATTATCTTTGTTTTTAAATCCGCATTTTCTTCCATCTTCCCAAACAAATTTGCCGGGATAATTTAAATAGGGGAATGTATAATCACAAAATTTCTTTTCTTCCGGATTTAAAAAATTTGAAATATCTTCCCATGTTCCGTTTGGATAATTTCTCATATCAAAAACGATTGCTTTGGTAGATTTTAATGCTTCGATCATATCTGAAACATGTCTGGGCTTTATAACTCCCATATTGACATAGCCTATATTGTTGTCCAGAAGTTTAAATTTATCTTTCTTTTTCTGAGCCCCTTTTTTATATTCGTTATTGTGAGATTCGTGATGTCCCATCCAAATCATTGATTTGGTGATATATTTACCATCTTTTAAAAATTCAACCTCTACTTTCTCTGAACTATTTGATAAAATTTTTCTAACCAATTTATCCAGATATTTAGGTTCATTAGAAGCAGCATAATAATCTCTGTTAGCCTCAATATATTCTTTTATGGTTTTTCCATCTATTTTCGTAATTACATCTCCCACTTTTATATGGTCTACTTCTGCCAGACTATCGCCCGTGATTTCTGTGATAACCAATTTCTCATCAATTATTTTTCCATCCGCAGGAAATAACTTAATTGTATTACCAAATATGGAATTATTATAAGTCGCAAAATCAACATGGCTATCATTAAGTCGGGCTGCAATTTTCCTGAATCCTTTATAAAATTCATCTGAGTTATTTGCTTTAACTATTTCAGGAAGTATTTCTGTTAAGGTTTTGTCCCATTTTTGATCCATTACATATTTATATGG
>SEBM01000909.1 GCA_004296145.1 Flavobacterium sp. | reverse complement strand
TATTTATACAAAGCTTTGCGAACTTAATATTAGATTTTGCTTACGTTACAAATGAAATAACTTAGCGTGCTTTGCGTTTAAAAACACTTATAATTTAACCGCAAAGAGCGCAAACACATTCGCAAAGAACACAAGTTTTGAAATCCAAATAATCTGTGGCAAAAAATAAACGAGCCAAATATTATTTGACTCGTTTTTAATAAAGTATAAAAAGATTATACTAATTGTTTCAGTGCAATTTCAAAAGCTGTTGCGCTAATATTTGTTTTTGATGAACTCAAAGCGTGAGCTTTTACAATCGCATTTTTAATAATATCCGAAGTATCATTAAAAATAGCCTCATCGGTCATTTGAACTTTTTTCTCCATAAAATAAGCAAAAACCCTTGCCATTCCGCAGTTTGAAATAAAATCAGGAATCAAACTTACTTTATGATCCACTTCTTCCATGATTGAACCAAAGAAAATTTCTTTGTCAGCAAAAGGAACATTTGCTCCGCATGAAATTACTTCCAGACCGTTTGCAATCAAACTGTCAATTTGTGTTTGGGTTACCAATCTTGAAGCTGCACAAGGAGTGAAAATTTCTGCACCAATTGTCCAGATTTTAGAATTGATTTCTTCAAACGGAATCATATTACCGGCAACCAGTTTATTTCCGTCTTTATTTAAAAACAGTGTTCTGATTTCTTCAAAAGAAAAACCTTCTTCTTTAATTAATCCACCGTCGCGATCAATAATTCCGATTACTTTTGCGCCCATTTCAGCCAGATAAAAAGCAGCTGCAGAACCCACGTTTCCGAATCCCTGAACAATCGCTTTTTTACCTTTAATTTCGCCACCATAAGTTGCATAAAAATGACGCACAGCTTCTGCAACGCCATAACCTGTAATCATATCGGCAACAGTATATTTTCTGGTTACATCAGGAGAGAATTTTGGGTTCTCGATTACTTTGATAACACCCTGACGTAATTGTCCAATTCTGTTGATTTTATCTGCTTCGGTCGGTTTAAAGTGTCCGTTAAAAACACCTTCCTGCGGATGCCATACACCACATTCTTCCGTCATCGGGATTACTTCATGGATCTCATCAACATTCAGATCGCCACCGGTTCCGTAATAACTTTTTAATAAAGGGGAAACCGCTTTGTACCAACGCTGCAAAACTCCCTTTTTGCGCGGATCATTTGGATCAAAATTAATTCCGGATTTAGCACCACCAATTGCAG
>SEBM01000265.1 GCA_004296145.1 Flavobacterium sp. | reverse complement strand
CATTGTAATTGATATTGTTATTTTTAAAATTATTTATCGGTAACGCATCCTGTAGAAGCGCTTGAAACCGATCTGGCATATTTAAGCAAAACTCCTCTGTCAACTTTTAAAAGAGGCTGAACCCAGCTCGCTTTTCTAGCTGCAAATTCTTCGTCAGATATCTTCAGGTCGATTGTATTTTTCACTGCATCGATAGCAATTATATCTCCATCTTTTACTAGCGCAATACCACCACCGTCATATGCTTCTGGTGTAACGTGTCCTACCACAAATCCGTGTGAACCTCCGGAAAATCTACCATCTGTGATTAGTGCACAGCTGCTTCCTAATCCAGCGCCAATAATGGCAGATGTAGGTTTTAGCATTTCAGGCATTCCCGGACCACCTTTTGGTCCACAACCTCTAATGACGACTACATTACCTGGTTTGATTTTTCCGGCCTGAAGACCTGGAATTACTTCAAATTCTCCTTCAAAAACTACAGCTGGACCTTCAAAATATTCTCCTTCTTTTCCGCTGATTTTTGCTACAGCTCCTTCAGAAGCAAGGTTTCCGTATAAAACCTGGATATTTCCTGTTGGTTTTAGTGCTTTTTGTATTTCGTGAATTACTTCTTGTCCGTCTTGTAAATCTGGTGTAGAAGCTAAATTTTCTGCTACTGTTTTTCCTGTTACTGTCAAACAATCTCCGTGAATCAATCCAACTTTCAGTAAATATTTCATTACAGAAGGAATTCCTCCTACTTCGTGAATATCTTCCATCATGTATTTCCCACTTGGTTTCATGTCTGCAAGAACCGGAGTTTTGTCGTTGATTGCCTGAAAATCATCTAAAGTGATTTCAATACCAACAGCGTGTGCCATTGCGATTAAGTGCATAACTGCATTTGTAGAACCTCCTAAAACGGCTACAATTGTAATAGCGTTTTCAAAAGCTTTGCGTGTCATGATATCTCTTGGCTTAATATCTTTTTCTAATAAAATTTTAATTGCAGCTCCTGCAGCCAGACATTCGTCTCTTTTTTCCTGACTCAAAGCAGGATTTGAAGAACTGTATGGTAAACTCATTCCTAAGGCTTCAATTGCAGACGACATTGTATTTGCTGTGTACATACCGCCGCAGGCACCAGCTCCCGGGCATGCATTTTGAATAACTCCTTTAAAATCTTCCGGAGTAATTTCGTTTCTCACTTTTTTACCTAAAGCTTCAAAAGCAGAAACAATATTCAGTGATTCACCTTTCCATTTTCCAGAGTGAATAGACCCTCCGTAAACCATCATTGAAGGACGGTTTAATCTTCCCATCGCGATTAATGCTCCAGGCATATTTTTGTCACAGCCGGGAATTGCAATAATACCATCGTACCATTGTGCACCCGCTACTGTTTCGATAGAATCTGCAATTACATCACGTGAAACCAGCGAATAACGCATTCCTTCAGTTCCGTTAGAAATTCCGTCACTAACACCAATGGTATTAAAAATAAGTCCGACCAGATCTACGTCCCACACTCCTTTTTTAACATCTTTTGCTAAATCATTTAAGTGCATGTTGCAAGTGTTACCATCGTAACCCATGCTCACAATTCCTACTTGTGCTTTTTTTAAATCTTCTTCAGTTAAACCAATCCCGTACAACATGGCTTGCGCTGCAGGTTGTGTCTGATCTTGAGTGATGGTTTTGCTGTACTTATTTAATTCCATTATTGTATTATTTGTTTTAATTTTTATTCAAAAAAAAACCTTCCAGTATTTGGAAGGTTTGTAATATAGTTTTTCAATTATATTTATACCATTCCCGCTGCAGATGTGCTAAACACATTGACAACAACGACAGAAGTAATAATAATTGAGATTTGCATCTTTTTAATTTTTTAGTGTTACAAAAGTACGGAAACTTTAAGAACTAAAAAAATAAAATCTCAACATTTACAATACTTCTTGTTATTTATTTCATTATTTTAATAAAAAACTTAAACAATTGTCGATTGACCGATGCTAACGTTGTCATTATTAAAATATAGCAAATCATCTTTGCTGAAAATGAAATTGGAGACAAACTCCCCTACTTCATTTGTACCAAATTTTGAATCTGGTTTTAAATCTGTTGTAACTACTTTATATTCAATCGCTTTTTCTACAGCTTTATAAATTACAATAGCTTCTTTTGTTAATCCAAAATGTTCTAACAACAGTGCTGCTGCTAAAATCGAAGCAACCGGATTGGCAATATTTTTTCCTTTTGCCTGCGGATAAGAACCATGAATTGGCTCAAACAAAGCACTTTTTTCTCCTAAAGATATTGATGGCAACAAACCAATAGAACCTGTAATTACGCTTGCTTCATCTGACAAAATATCTCCAAACAAGTTCTCAGTCAAAATCACGTCAAATTGTTTTGGATTTAAAATCAACTGCATTGCTGCATTGTCTACAAATAAGAAATCAAGCTTTACATCCGGATAATTTTCGCCCACTTTCTGCACTACTTTTCTCCATAATCTTGAGGTTTCCAAAACATTTGCTTTGTCTACCATTGTTAGTTTTTTACGGCGGTTTTGTGCCGATTTAAAAGCTAAATGTGCAATTCTGGTGATTTCTTCTTCAGAGTATTCACATAAATCCGAAGCATGCGTTCCTTCTTCATTTAATGTTTTAGTTCCGAAATATGCACCACCTGTTAATTCTCTGAAAATTGTAAAATCTGCTCCTTCAATAATTTCTCTTTTTAATGGAGAAGCATCAATTAAAGCTTTATAAGGTTTAATCGGACGAATGTTGGCAAACAATCCTAATTCTTTTCGCAATTTTAATAATCCTTGCTCCGGACGAACTTTTGCATTTGGATTATTATCATATTTTGGATCTCCGATTGCACCAAGCAAAACAGCATCTGTGTTCAGACAAAGATTTAAAGTTTGTTCCGGCAACGGATTTCCTGTTTTATCGATAGCGATCGCTCCCATAAGCGCTTCTTCAAAAACAAATTCATGATTATACACTTCACCAATAGCATATAATGCTTTTTTGGCTTGTAAAATTACCTCTGGTCCGATTCCGTCTCCCGGTAAAACTGCTATTTTTAAATTCATAACCTCGCTTTTTATGTCTTTAAATCCCTATTCTTCTTTATTCTTTATTCTTTATTCTAAATTAACTTCTGATTAAATCACCTTCAATTTTAGAAGCTTCAATAATCTGATGAATATCAGCATCTAAAACTTCTTTTTTAATATCAGCAAATTTTAAGAACTCAACATATACAATGTCTAATTGTACTTTAGTAAGTTCGTAACCTACTTTTTTAGCACGGTAAGCCAATGCAGCTCTTCCGCTTCTTGCGGTCAATATAATAGACGATTCATTTACACCCACATCAAGCGGATCCATGATTTCGTAAGTTGCTCTGTTTTTGATAACGCCATCCTGGTGAATTCCAGAACTATGAGCAAATGCATTTGCACCAACAATTGCTTTGTTTGGCTGCACGATCATTCCCATGCTTTCAGAAACCAAACGGCTCATTTCGTTTAATTCTCTTGTATTGATATTGGTATCTAAATTAAGATAAGGATGTTGTTTGAAAATCATCACCACTTCTTCAAGTGCTGTATTTCCTGCTCTTTCTCCAATACCATTAATAGTACATTCTATTTGTCTCGCTCCGTTTATAGCTCCTGAAATTGAGTTTGCAGTTGCCATTCCTAAATCATTATGACAGTGACATGAAAGGATTACGTTTTCGATTCCTTTTACGTTTTCTTTCAAATATTTAATTTTTGCACCATATTCTTCCGGTAAACAATATCCTGTTGTATCAGGAATATTCAATACAGTTGCTCCGGATTTAATCACTTCTTCACAAACTTTTGCAAGGAAAGCATTGTCTGTTCTACCGGCATCTTCTGCATAGAATTCAACATCTTCTACGTATGATTTTGCGTGCGCAACTGCATATTTTGCTCTTGCGATAATATCTTCGGGCGTTGTTTGTAATTTGTGGAGTATATGAGATTGTGAGGTTCCGATTCCTGTATGGATTCTAGGTTTTTTTGCATGTTTTAATGCCGCTGCAGCTACATCAATGTCGTTCTTTACGGCTCTTGTCAATCCGCAGACGGTTGCATTTTCTACAATTTTACAAATCTCAGAGACCGATAAAAAATCGCCCGGACTTGACACAGGAAAACCTGCCTCAATAATGTCAACTCCCATTTTGTCTAGTCGTTCTGCGATAACTAATTTTTGTTTCGTATCTAACTTACAACCTGGAACCTGCTCACCATCGCGCAAAGTGGTGTCAAAAATTTGAACTTTCTCTCTATTCATATTCATTTATTTAATGTAATTTCACATCTTGATAACAAATATATATTGTACTACTTCAGTACGAAATTCATTTTAATGAAATTATACTGTTCATAAAACAATTTATACGCTATTAAATAACTAAAAACCAATAAGTTACATTATTATATTTTACAATGGCTAACCATCAAAAAGATTTCTTATTTGTTCTGATAAAATCACTTTCAAAATCTGAAAAAAGACAGTTCAAAATTTTTGCAAGTCGTCTTGAAACGAGTTCAAACACAAAATTTATCGAACTGTTTAATATTTTGGATAAATCAGAAACCTATGATGAAAAGCTCATTCTTAAAAGTGGTATTATCCAAAAAGTACAACTATCTAACTTAAAATCATACCTGTACAAACAAATACTGGTTAGTATCCGTTTAAATATTCCTAGTCAGAACATTCGTTATCAATTGCGCGAACAAATAGATTTTGCTGTTATTTTATATAATAAAGGATTGTATAAACAGAGTTTAAAAATTCTGGATAAAACCAAACAGCAGGCTTTAGAAAATGACGAAAAATATATGGCGTATGAGATTGTGGAATTCGAAAAATTAATCGAATCCCAATATATAACCCGAAGTATTCAGGGTCGCGCTGACGAATTGGTTGTTCAGGCAAAAGAATTGAATTACAGAAATACGATTTCAAGTAAATTATCGAATTTATCGCTTCAGCTATACGGAATCATGCTAAAAACCGGATATGTAAAAAGTGATGAAGAGTATAAATATATAGACGATTATTTTAACCGTCACGTTGCTAAACTGGATGAAAGCAAATTTGGCTTTCGCGAAAAATACTGGTTTTATAATGCCAGTCTTTGGCGCAGTTTTCTGGTTCAGGATTTTTTGGCCAGCTATAAATTTGCCTATAAATGGGTTCAGTTATTTTATGACAACCCAAACATGATTTATTTAAATCCGGTATTTTTCTTAAAAGGAAACCATTATTTTCTGGAATCACTTTATATGCTAAAGTATAAATCTAATTTCAAAAAATACCTTACACTTCTTGAAGAAACAATTGCAAATCCTAAGTTTCCTGTAAATGATAACATTGCATCACTATCATTTTTATATGTTTATAATAACAAACTGAATCTTCATATTCTGGAAGGAACTTTTGCAGAAAGCGAATATCTCATTCCAGAGGTTTTAGATAAAATAAAATTACACAACGAGCATCTTGACGAACATCACGAAATGGTGTTTTATTATAAAATTGCTTCGATTTATTTTGGAAACGAAAAATACACTGAATGTATTTTTTACCTTGATAAAATCATCAATAACAAGAACTTAACCATGCGCGAGGATTTAATGTGTTTTGCGAGACTTTTGTCCTTAATTGCACATTATGAGTTAGGAAAAGATTATTATTTGGAAAATCATCTTAAAAACACGTATAAATTTCTATTGAAAATGAACAACTTACACGAAGTTCAAAAGGAAATTATCAAGTTCTTAAGAAACCTGAATAACTTTTATCCATCTGATATTAAAAAGGAATTCATTAAAATGCGTGCCCGTTTTATAGAATTGGAAAATAATACTTATGAAAAACGAGCTTTTGTTTACTTAGATATCATTTCATGGCTTGAAAGT
>SEBM01000908.1 GCA_004296145.1 Flavobacterium sp. | reverse complement strand
CTATTATTAGTCACCATTTCTTGCCAAAAAGAAAATGAGTCTCAAAAGCTTTTAAATTATTTTACCTACAAAGAAAATAGCAATATTGAATCGGCTGGTGTAAAAATGATCCCAATTAAAACTCCTGTAGGAAATTTTAAAGTCTGGACAAAACGTTTTGGTAATAATCCAAAAATAAAAATATTATTATTACATGGAGGTCCGGCTATGACACATGAATATATGGAATGTTTTGAAACATTTTTTCAAAGGGAAGGTTTTGAATTTTACGAATATGACCAGTTAGGTTCTTATTATAGTGACCAGCCAAAAGACAGTAGTTTATGGACAACTGAACGTTTTGTAGACGAAGTTGAGCAAGTACGCAAAGCTATTGGAGCAGATAATAGCAATTTTTATGTTTTAGGAAATTCATGGGGAGGCATTTTAGCCATGGAATATAGTTTGAAATATCAAAAGAATCTAAAAGGATTATTAATATCAAATATGGTTGCAAGCGCACCAGAGTATGGAAAATATGCTGAGGAAGTTTTGGCAAAACAAATGAAACCGGAAGTACTAACTGAAATAAGAAATTTGGAAGCAAAAAAAGACTTCAATAACCCCAGATATATGGAGCTCCTTATCCCAAATTTTTATAAAAAACACTTATGCCGTTTAGAAGAATGGCCGGATGGTTTGAATCGCGCAAGTAAGCATGTCAATGGAGAAATATATACTCTTATGCAAGGCCCTAGTGAATTTGGAATTAGCGGACGTCTTGCCAAATGGGATATAAAGAATAGATTAAAAGAAATTAAAATCCCTACTTTAATGATTGGTGCAAAATACGACACCATGGATCCAAAAGCTATGGAAGAACAAAGTAAATTAGTGCAAAAAGGAAGATATTTATATTGCCCCAACGGAAGTCATTTAGCTATGTGGGATGATCAACAGGTTTTTATGAAAGGTGTAATACAATTTATTAATGACGTTAATTCAAATCGATTTTAATAAAATAAAAGAGCTAATACCTAATTAAATAGTTGTGTAATATTAAAACAGCTAAAATATTCCAAAAAGAGCAAAAAATACTTTTGAATTATAAACTCCATTATTTTTTAATGGAGTTTTTTTTATAAATCTGTTTCTGATTATTAAGCCTAGAGCAATCTTTGAACAAGTATTATTCAGATTATATTGATAGGAAATACGATGATGTTGAAATAGACGAAAAAATTACAAATGAAA
>SEBM01000907.1 GCA_004296145.1 Flavobacterium sp. | reverse complement strand
GTAACAGACAAATCAGGAAACAAAAAATCATTCAAAGTAATGAACTTTTTAAACTAAGGTTTATGAATGAAAAATCTAGAAATAAAAAAAATGGGACGGTTAAAATTGAGTTTGGTTATTTAATTTTTTAATCTGGTTTTTATTTCGAATAAATGCGGCTTTAGGTAATTTGTTATTTGGTTTTTACCTAAAAACCGTATTATGAACCCGGCAATCTACTGCCGGGTTTTTTTTATATTAAAATAAGACAATCACTTAGTAATTGTAATCTATTTTGATATTTTTACAACAAACTAACAAACCAAAAAACATGAAAATTATAAAATACGTATTCTCCATTGTTGGCTTAGCTTTATTAATCGGAGCATTTTTTCTTTATCAGAATAAAAAATCATTTTTAGAAAAAGCAATAACCGTTGAAGGAACCGTTACGGAATTATTGCCTTCAAGATCTGATAATTCAACTACCTATAAACCGGTTGTTACTTTTACAACAAAAGACGATAAAAAAATAGAATACACTTCTTCTGTAAGCAGCAATCCGCCAAGCTATCATGTGGGAGAAAAAGTAGAAATTTTTTACGATCCGGCTGATCCTTATGATGCTGATATTAACGGATTTTTTTCTTTGTGGCTTGCTCCTTTGATTTTAGGGATTATGGGAAGTATTTTCTTTTTAATCGGTTTCTCAATCATTTTGTTTGGTAAAATGAAACAAAAGAAAATAGAAGATTTAAAGTTTAACGGAAAACGTATTTCAACCAAATTTGATCACGTACAATTGAACAGCAATTATAAAGTAAATGGCAGAAGTCCATTTTTGATTTACAGTCAATGGCTTAATACAACGACCAATGAATTGCATTTGTTTAAAAGCGAAGATATTTGGTTTGATCCAACCGATTTTATTCCGTCAGAAGAAATAAAAGTGCTTATTGATCCGGCAAATCCAAAGCGATATTATATGGATATTTCTTTCCTTCCTAAAGTCAATAGTTAGTTTTAGGGTCAAAAAAGAATAAACTTTTAAGTAATTTTGCCGCTCATTTATTATTTCTTTTAATGAAAAAGTCAATCGGTTTTATTGTTCTCTTTTTAATTTTCGTATCAGGTTTTGCACAGGCAAAATTTGGAAATCCGGAAGTTGATCCCATTCAGATTCAATCTAAATTTTCGGATTGGTGGATTTATCAAAAGAAAATAATGCTTTCGAGAGATTTTACAGCGCTTGAC
>SEBM01000906.1 GCA_004296145.1 Flavobacterium sp. | reverse complement strand
GATTATGAACTTAATCTAGAACAAGAAAAGTTATGAGTTATGAATTATGAGTTTTGAATTTTGAATTGACAACTTATAACTCATAACTCATAATTCATAATTATGCTAACAGTAAAAGTCCTGTAATCCATAATTGTATAATGTCCCAATTGATTTTGAATTTTTGTGGAGAAAAACCATAGAAACTTTTAAAAGCTGCAGAGAAATGAGATACATCTTTATAACCGCATTTATACGCTACTTCGCTTACGGTTGCAGCTTTAGTTTGAAATAATTCTTTGGCGCGTTCCATTCTCAATTTTATAATATAGCTTTTTACGGTAGTGCCAAAACAAGCTTTAAAACCTTTTTTTAGTTTGAATTCATTCAAAGAAATCAATCTTGAAAGTTCTGTTAAAGTAGGGGCGTGCGCGCAATCATTTTCTAAAATCTGTTTGGCTTCCTGCAATTTAGAATACTCATCTTCATCAATAAGTTCGTTTGGTTTTGGCTGATTTAGTGTTTCCAACTGATGAATCAAAAGCTCCCGAATTTTGGTTTCGATATACATCTTTTTTAAAGCGCCATCACGATTACAGTTTTTTATTTCAGAAATAATCCATTGAATCGCGGGCGTAAACGGAAGATATTTCGAAGTTAAATAACCGGATTTTTTAAAAAGGATGTTTTTTGAAAATTTTTCATGAAGTTCCCAGTCTTCATTAATTATATTGTAATAAAATTCTTTTGATAAAATAATAGACAAATAATTAATCTGCTCAAAAGCCGGAATTTTAAAAGTTGCCTTGAATTTGGTTGTATAAAAGATATTGTGCGTATTTTCTTTGGTATATTTTTCAGATTCTAACTGATCTATTTGAGTTTCTACATTATTACAGCTAATAAAATCCATGACTACAGATTCTTCATTGATTTCAAATACTTCGATCTGCGGTTCTGAAAAATACATCTGAGTATCAATAAGAACCATTCCGTCAGTGGTTAGAATATGACTTTTTATTTCTTCAGCATTTTCATTATTTATAGCAATAATTTCTTCTTTTAGAATACTTTTTGGATCGTAATGATTACTTGATTCAATGTTGATAAATGGTTCCTGGTGCGCTGAAAGTTTAGATGTGATTTTCAAAATTTAATCCGTTTTTACAAAATAATAATCCGTTTTTCCCTAACTTTTTAGGAGTAGTTGATGGTACTTTTGCGCCAAAGTTATTTATAATTAGTCTAATTAAAGA
>SEBM01000905.1 GCA_004296145.1 Flavobacterium sp. | reverse complement strand
ACAGATTTAAGCTGTACTTTTTTATCGTTTTTTAATATAACTGTAGCAAAGCTGATTGGTTTTTGGCCAGCTGTGTCTACTATTTTTCCGCTGATTTGTAGAGATGGATTGTTTTGTGCCATTGCAGAAATATCGAAAAAGGCGCAAAGGATGGTAAAAATTAACGTTTTCATATTGTTGTTTGATTGTTTCTGTGTATATACTAGTTAGTGTACTAGGTAAATAGTACACAAGTATACGGCGATTTTTTTTAATTGCAAATAAAATGTGATGAGTGAGCTAAAAAATGTGACGAAAGTGTATTTTCTTTTTAATACTTAATAGTCCTAGGCTGTTAGTTCCTTCATCAAGTAGCATTGTTAATCAATGAAGCAAATATAGAAAAGTACTTTGTATTACAAAGTAAAAAATTGAATTTTGTTAAGAATCATTTTGATGATACAGCAGCAATCGAGAAGAAGATTAAGGAAATTTAGATATCCGAATATTCAGTAGGGCTGATAAACTTCGTATCGTTTTTGGAGACGTTATTTTTGTATTGCGGCAAAGCCGATAGCGTTTTCCAAAAAGCATCAGCGCCAAAAGCTTTCCAATGCGCATCTCTGTCTGCCTTGTTTTCAAACGTGGTTAAATACATTAAATTTGGCATTCTGCTACCTGCAACTACTTCAGCATAAAAAACAGCGTTGAAGTTTAAGCGTTTAAACAAACCGATTTCGCCACCTTTATTAAACATTTCTATTTTATTTTTGGCGATGGCTTCCGTGTGGCTTTCGTAACTTCTCAATTCATAAACTCTATCCTTAAGTGGCGCTTTTAATTGAGGCATGGTGAATTTTGGATGTTCATTAAACGCATTCATCAAAATAACTTCTAATCTTTCGTAAGGGGGTTCTGTATAAAGCGCTTCTAAATAAGATTTTCCATCGTTATGGTAAGCTTCGTCTTTTGCTAATTGCTGCTCTAATTTTGCTATGCCATCAAAAGCGCGGAAAGGGATAAATACATAAATCAATTTCTCTGTAGGTGCAACATCTGTTGGATAAATGGGTTTAAACACACC
This sequence comes from Flavobacterium sp., assembly GCA_004296145.1. Classification (GTDB taxonomy): domain Bacteria; phylum Bacteroidota; class Bacteroidia; order Flavobacteriales; family Flavobacteriaceae; genus Flavobacterium. Next base: position 176 of record SEBM01000905.1, on the reverse strand, counting down.
AACTTTTGCAATTCCTGCTCTGTGTAATGCTGGGAGATAAGCTTGCTTTAAATAGGTATCAACTTTTTCTTCTTGTTGAGCTGTTTTTAGGTGATATACTTTTAGCTGATAAAAATCTTTTTGTGCAGCTGTAGATTGCAAAGTTAAAAAGCTAAAAAAGGAGATGAATGCTAGAT
>SEBM01000264.1 GCA_004296145.1 Flavobacterium sp. | reverse complement strand
AAATAGTTTTTCTTCTTACGATTTAAAAACTCTGATTACAAACAAAAAAGTTTGTAATCAGAGTTTTTTTTTGAGAAAAGCTTTAAGAAAAAGCCCTTGGGTTGTAAAGAATTTTGTTCCTTTGTGAAGCTCTCACCCAAAAATGCTATAAAAACCATGAAAAAAACGATTCTTTTAACTGTTTTAGTTTTAAACGGATTGACATCTTTTGCACAGTCAAATGATGAAAAAAACATTAAATTATTTTATAAAAAAGCTTTAACCGAGTCTAAATGCTATACCTGGTTAGAATATTTGTCTAACGATATCGGAAGTCGTTTATCAGGATCTGCAACGGCTGCAGAAGCGGTGCAATACACCAAAAGCCAATTAGAAAGGTTAGGACTTGATAAAGTATATTTGCAGGAAGTTATGGTGCCTCATTGGGTACGCGGCGAAAAAGAAACCGCTTTTATTTTAGATGGAAAAGTAAAAACAGTTGTACCAATTTGCGCTTTAGGAGGATCGGTTGCAACAGCAAAAACAGGTCTTACTGCTGAAGTTGTAGAAGTACAGGGAATTGATGAACTTAAAACATTAGGGGATAAAGTAAAAGGAAAAATTGTATTCTTCAACAGACCAATGAATCCTGAGAATATCGAAACTTTTACATCTTACGGAGCGTGTGTTGACCAAAGATTTGCAGGAGCAAAAGAAGCGGCAAAATTTGGTGCAGTAGGAACAATTGTTCGTTCTATGAATTTACGTTTAGACGATTTTCCTCATACAGGAGCTCAAAGCTACGGTGACTTACCAAAAGAACAATATATCCCAACAGCGGCAATTAGTACAAATGGAGCAGAATTGTTGAGTGCAACTTTGAAAAGTAACCCGGCTTTAAAATTTTATTTCAAACAATCATGTGAAACCTTGCCAGACGTTTTATCATATAACGTAATTGGAGAATTAACCGGAAAAGAGCATCCTGAAAACATTATGGTTGTAGGGGGACATTTAGATTCATGGGATTTAGCAGACGGTTCTCACGATGATGGAGCAGGAGTAGTGCAAAGTATGGAGGTTATTCGTATTCTTAAAAACTTAAACTACAAACCAAAAAATACAATTCGTGTAGTTTTATTCATGAATGAAGAAAACGGTGGAAAAGGTGGCGCTAAATATGAAGAAGTTTCTAAGAAAAACAACGAAAACCATATTTTTGCTTTAGAAAGTGATTCAGGAGGATTTAGTCCAAGAGGATTCTCTATCGAGGCAGATGAAACAAATCTTAAAAAAATACAAGGTTACAGAGACTTTTTTGAGCCTTATTTAGTTCATAGCTTTACAATTGGACATGCAGGGTCAGATATTGCTCATTTAACGTCTAAAGCTATTGTAAAAGCAGGTTTAAAACCAGACTCACAACGTTATTTTGATTATCACCACGCAGCAAATGATAAATTTGATGCCATCAATAAAAGAGAGCTTGAACTTGGAGCTGCTACAATGACAACTTTGATGTATTTGTTAGATCAAAACGGAATTGAAACTCCTAAGGCAAATTAAGCATTTCTTAAACAAAATTAAAAAGCTGCAAGTTTAATACTTTGCAGCTTTTTTTATGCTTAAAAACAATTTAGATAACTAGAAAATAATACAACAATGTTATCGGAATATTAGAAAGTAAAGTCAGGATTTTAATTCCGATATCTTTTCGCTGTTCCGGTAGTTTTATAAAATGATCCGTTAGATGGAAAAACATAATTGCATTTAAGATTATGGCTGAAAATGCAAATGGAGAAGCAATAACCAATACGTTTGAACTTTCGTTTGAAAGAATATACAAAATAAACAAAAAGGTGCTAACAGCAAAAGTTCCTATTGTTAAGTCAATTGATTGCGTTTCCTCAAAAGTATTTTTGTTAATAGTTTTCATGAGTTTAGACATTAAAAGTTTTTTGAATAGATTGAATTGATGTAAACAACATTTTAGAAAAGTCGAGATAATGAAACGGAAGTGCATTTTTTCCTCTTTTATATTGTTCAATGAAATATTTAATTTGTTTCGGATAAAAAAGCGTTCCCGTCGAAATGACCAGAAAGAGATACAAACTCTTTTTTCCGTTTCCTAAAAGATAAAACTGCATTCCGATTTCTTCTGCAACAGAAACTCCTGTATTGGTCAAAACATGAATGATATCGTGGTCTTCCAGTTTTTCCTGAATATCAAAATGGTTGTTGAATAGAAAATTTCCCAAACCAAGACCCAAACTTCCCTCAGGATAATTTAGTAATTCAGTTTTGTCAATATTCCAGGGTTTATTCTTTTTAAAATATTTCTGATACGGCTTTTTACTGCATTCGTATAATTTTTCAATAAATTGATCTCTCATAAAAGTTTTTAAAAGTCCTTTGAAATTCAAAGTATATTAGTAAATAAAAAGCCAATTTATATCAATCAGCTTTTATGGTTTTTTAATAAGTGTCTGTGACAGTAACTAATAGGTTGGAATCAGCAAGATTAGAAGGAGAAACTACCTTTTCTTCCAGCGGAATATTATTTCCATATCTTTCTTTCAATATTTTTTGAACCCTTGGATCATCCAAATTAAAATCTTTCATTTTCTGCAATTTAGACAATTCAATCCCAGCTCCATTTTTATAAATCTTCCAAACTAGTTCAGAGCAATAAATTCTGTTATCAGTCCATTCAAAATAAGCATCATATTCCTTTCCATCAAACTGCTGGCCATACTGTTTCATTTTTTCTAAAACAGCCGGGTTTAAAACGCTGTTGTCTTTTAGTCTCTTAACAACATATTTATTATCTTTTCCATGTTTGATCCAATCTGTAAACGGAGTCAGTTTTACTGGCTGAACGGCCTCAAAAACAAACTGTTTTCCGTTTATCAAAAATATGATTCCACAATGCGAAAACTTTGATTTTGTTGCAATTCTCACCGCTTCGCATTGAGGTGATTCTGATGTCTGAAAAATAATATCGCCATCCTGAATTTTAGATACTAAACCAGTTTCCTGCTTTTTTCCCGTAAATGGATTATTAGGAAAAACTTTTATAGCAACAAACAAAGCGCATCCAAAACTAAGTATGAAAGTGATTATCGGAAATAAATATTTTCTCTTCATTAAATGTAAATTTAAAGTACTTTGAAGTACAAAGTAAATAATAAAAAAAATAGCTGCCAAATAAAATGACAGCTATTTTTAAAATATTGTATAATGAGACTTTTTAGATTCTAAAAACTCCTCCCACAGCAATGATTCTCTGGAAGTAGGTAAAGTGTTGAGAAGCTTTATCATCATTACTTACCGTAGTTTTAATATCCTGCATGTTGATATAACCTCCTTTTAATTCTCCCTGAACATAAAAATGTTTAAAGAAAGTAACGTTAATACCTGCTTTTGCAGAAATTCCATAACCCGAAACGTGGAAATCATCATGACGCTCTTTTCCTAAAATTGTAGTATTGGTTTTAGGATATAAAACTCCTGCGCCCAAACCTTCAGTTAAATTAATCTGTACTTTGTCAATATTTGGCAGATGAAATAACTTTGAAATATCGTCAAATCTCGCAACTTCTGTATTAACATAATTCAAACCATCAGTATGCTCATAAATTAAAAAAGGAGTACCAGTGCTACCCTGCGGCATACCACCTTCCTGAGCACCACCTTGAGACATATCTACCGGAGTGTTATTGTATTCTCCATTATAAATCGATCCAGGCTGATCCAGAGGTAAATTGATGTTTCCGGTAACATTTGCAATTTGATTCTGAGACATTACATATTTCATGTGGTCAACACCAATAGTAACACTATAATGATCACTAAAAAAATAACCTAATCTCAAATTGGTTTGCGGAATAGTCATATTCGCCGGATTAATATAGTCTACATGCCATCCTTTTGGTTTGTCATGAGCTTCCATATTATGTACTGTAAAGTTGTAATCCTTACCTCTAAAGTTTACATCAGATTTTGAGTAACTTTCTCTGTTACCACCCCACATAACGAAGAATTTTCCTTTGTTGTGAGCTGTATATTTTTGTACAGGTATTTCATCCTGAGCAAATGCATTTAAAGAAACGCAAGCCAGAAAGAAAAATAAAATTTTTGTTTTCAAAGAACTTAAGTATTATAATTTAAAATGAGTTAACTGTTTTTCTGATAGCAACCAACTTGTTCATTAAACCTTCAAAATAGTCTAAATGTAACATATTGGCACCATCACTTTTGGCATTAGCCGGGTCAAAATGAGTTTCGATAAAAATACCGTCAACTCCAACCGCAATACCCGCTTTGGCAACTGTCTCGATCATATCAGGTCTTCCGCCTGTTACACCGGCAGTTTGGTTTGGCTGTTGCAAAGAATGCGTCACATCAAGAACCGTAGAAGCATATTGTTGCATAGTAGGAATTCCTCTAAAATCAACAATCATATCCTGATACCCAAACATAGTACCGCGATCAGTAACCATAACATTTTCGTTGTGGCAGTCTAATACTTTCTGAACCGCGTGTTTCATGCTTTCAGGACTCATAAATTGTCCTTTTTTCAGGTTTACTACTTTTCCTGTATTTGCAGCCGCTACAACAAGGTCAGTCTGACGAACTAAGAAAGCCGGAATTTGCAGAACATCTACATATTGCGCAGCCATATCAGCATCTTCGTTAGTATGAATATCAGTTACAGTAGGAACGTGAAAAGTTTCAGAAACCTTTCTTAATATTTTTAAAGCTTTTTCGTCACCAATTCCCGAAAAGCTGTCAATTCTAGAACGGTTTGCTTTTTTAAAAGAACCCTTAAATACATAAGGAATCTGAAGTTTGTCGGTAATACCAACTAATTTTTCAGCAATTCTAAGAGCCATTTCCTCTCCTTCAATAGCGCAAGGTCCCGCCAGTAAAAAGAAATTTCCGCTATCAGTATGCTTAATTTGTGGAATATTGTGTATGTTCATAGTATTAATTTTTTGACTGTGCAAAGGTAGTTATGATTTATGAGTTTGAGATGAAGATTTAAGAAATTTTTATGAAGCCAATCCTGCTATCCGCTCCAATATTTTTCTGTAAAATCTTTTTTTTCAATGTCTGTTCAGGAGCTTCCTCCAGTCGCTCTGCCCAGCCAGAAAAAAATAGACTTTACAAAAAAATGATTTCCACTTCTATCAGGGCTAAACCTCAGTGGAATTAAGAAAATTTAAGTTAATTTTTCGCATTGATTTTTTATAATGAATCCAAAATAAAATCTGTCCGGCAAAAAATAATAAGTTAGTCAGAATTCTTATAAAAACAATGATTTGAATTTTCAGCATAAAATTTTCAGCATCTTTTAAACTATAATTTAATAACTCATAAAGATCCAGTTTGGTTATTAAAACACTTGGAAAAGTTAGTAAAAAGTAAAAAACAGCCTTTCTAATATTTATCTCGTTTACAACTTTTGAAAGCTTCCAATAAAAGAAAGCTACAATTAATAAAATAATGAATTTTACTAATGCGCTAATCGGGTAAATAGTTGTATGCCAGCCCGGAACGATGGAAGAAAAAAAATCAGATTTTAAAACTAAAATTAAAAATGAATATGGAAATACAATGATTGATAAAAGAATAACGATTATAAAAACGATTTTAGATTTAATCATAATTTAAATATTTTGAGAACGGTAATGACAAACTAATTCGTTTTATAATATTGATCATTCCTACGGAATTTGTTTTATGGGATAATTGCATAATTTAACGGATTAAAATCCGTTGCTACAATATTAAATTATTCCTACGGAATTTATTTGTTCTAGTTCCCTATTTAATGAATACATATAAAATCGAGATATTATTAAATAAAGAGCCATAGGCTCAAAATATATTGTAAGGCCGGATTTTAATCCGGTTTTCATGCAATACTAATTATCATCAAGAACCGTAGGTTCGCCAAATTTTTAAAGCTGGATTTTAGAGCAGTCTTCCGAAATCAAATTATAAAAAAAAATTATTC
>SEBM01000263.1 GCA_004296145.1 Flavobacterium sp. | reverse complement strand
CAAAAGCAGCAGAAAAAAATGCCAGTTTAGTAAACCTAATGCAAAAAAGACGATTGTTATGATAAGACCTGCGGCTTCTATACCCGGAGCGAGAAATTCAAACAAAGTCCAGTACGGAATACTTATCATTCCGAGTAGTTTGTATCTTGGATTAAGAAACATCGTTTTGTGAATACTCAGCGTCTCGATTGTTCCTCTCATCCAGCGGCTGCGTTGTTTTTTGAATATTTTGGAATCTTCGGGAGCCTCTGTCCAACAAAGTGGATCTGGTATGTAACAAACGGTATAAGGTAGTTTATTTTCAAGCATATAACGACGCATTCTTACCACAAGTTCCATGTCTTCGCCAACGGTTTTTTTATTATAACCACCCGCCAGCAAAGCTATTTCCTTATCAAAAGCACCAAACGCACCACTTATTAATAAAAGTCCGTCAAGGCGTCCCCAGGCCATTCTTCCCAAAAGAAAAGCTCTCAGATATTCTAAAACCTGAATTCGTGGCAACATCACATCCGGTATATTTACTTCAACCAAACGGCCGTTTTTTATAATACACTGATTGGCAATTCGTACGACGCCTCCAGTAGCAATTATTCGTTTTCCGTAAGATTCTAAAAATGGTTTAGCGAGTTTGAGCAATGAATCTTTATCAAGGATACAATCGACATCAATACACACCACATACGGATTCTGTGCAATGTTTAACCCAACATTTAGGGCATCGGCTTTTCCTCCGTTTTCTTTGTCAACTACAATAAGTTTTTTGTAGGCAGCATTTCTGGACGTATATAAACCTTTAATTTTTTTTGTTTCAATTTTTTGATGAATGTCTAAATCAGTCAGGACAAGATCATAAGTCCTGATTAGGATTTCCATCGAGTTATCTTTGCTTCCGTCATTTACCACAATTACTTCATAGTTATTATAGTTTAGTGAAAGCAGGGATTTTACATTTTCTTCAATTGTAAAACCTTCATTATAAGCGGGTGCAATTAGCGAAAGCTTAGGCGCAAATTCACTTGTAAGCAGTACATGATAATCGACAAAGCTGTTTTTTTTAAGATATGCTCTTAATGCTTTTGTAGAAAGATACGCCAGTATAAGATAGGACGACATAATCAATATCGCATAACCAAGAATAAGGAGCAGATATATATCAATAAAGGTTGTCAATTCCGTATTAAAAAAAGTCATTTCTTATAAAGTTAAACTGTTAAATACCTGCAATACATTTTGAGCTTCGTATTGTATGAATGTATTGGGCGCTTTGGCCGCTAATTGAGCCACATATGGTACTTTTTGCGAAAGCTTTAATTCTTTAATAAGCTTAAGTCCAAGCGCAATGACAGTTGTGTTTTGAGATTCAAGTAAAAGTTCAACACCTTTTGTGTCGCCAATATCATGTTTTTTAAATGCATTTATGATATTAATCTGCGTCCAGTCATCGATAGGATAGGGATGTTCAGTCAGATGAACAATTCCTTTTGTTCCTGCGAGTTTTATACAGGCATTTAAGGCAGTGATTTTTAGTGTTTTGTTTCTTCCTTTGGATACGTTTAATATACTTTCAAAAGCATCTGTAACATTCATTTCGGCAAGTTCAGTAATTCCTTTACACTTTACTTCCCATTTTAGGTTTTTAAGCTTTGTAAGCGATTTATTTATTAATCCTGATTCCTTATAAAATTCTTCCAGTTTTTTGGCATAAACGCCTTCGTAGTTTTTATGAAGATCAATAATAGATTCGGTCAAAACGGCTCTGAAAAAAGGTTTTTTAATCAGGACAGTATAATCTTTATCTTCCTGAATTTCTGAAAAAGACAAATCCTGAAAAATCATCGAAAACATTAATTTCTCAATAATGGTATTGTATTCGATTCTTAACCTTTCTCTTTTAATTTTTTTATTTCGGCTCCACGTAATGAGTAAATAAAGCACAAATGACGTTGCTATGAACAGATCAATACAAGTGGTTAGAAACGGTTCTACCCAAGTTTTACTTTTGTATACTTCCCACAGTTCATTCATAATTAAAAACGTTTTGTAATAATTATTTGGGCATTGAGTTTGTGGCGATATTCATCTGGCAAATATTCTTCATATTCGTAAAGAAGAACCGGTCTCACAAAAAAAGAATTCCCAATACGCTGTTGGTATTGTATTCCGGCTCTGTAGGCTTTTAGTGGTTCAACAAAATTATTATAAAGATATAAGTAAGGTACATTTCCGTATTGAAGTTCAAACCTGATCAGGTTTTCTTTTTCTTCATTTGTTTTTTCAAAACTTAAAACATGAGAAAACAACTCGTTTGAAGTGTCATAATAAGGTCGGTAGGCAATGGTAAAAGCATGAAAACGGTATGCTGCCTGTCCTGTTACTAAGGTTACATCATCTGTTTGAAAATGAAGGTAACGGCCTCCTAATGAGAAATCAAAATGTTTCTGTGGTGTAAAATAATATTCAGCACCGATTTTTGAAACAGGAAATATAGTTTCTCCGGTTGAAACTCCTGCATTTACATACAAATAATTTCTTTTGGAAAATGTTTGATAATAATCGGCTTCAAACAACATTTGCGTGTCATTATTTACGTGCCCGACATTTGCACGGCCAACAAGTGACGATTTACTGAATTTATGCGCATACTCTACATATCCGTAATGCATTGGAGCTTGCCCGGGATCATAAGTAGAAATGTTTAAATACGAAACCGCAACGGCATTTTTTGATTTACGGCCAATTAGCGTTCGCAATGCTGAAATTTTCTGGCTGCTGTTATCAGTTGCGTAAACCTTTTCTATAAGTGCCGAAGCTTCCTGATCACGATTCAGTTTTTCCAGAGCATTGATTTTAATTAAAATAACATCAGTAGCAATGGGATCAATTACCAGATATTTATCGCAATAATCAATGCATTTCTCAAATTGTTCAGACCAGTTGTAGACATTGATAATGGCCAGCAAAGCTTCCTGATTTGGATTAACCCTGTCTGTCATTGGAGATAATATTTCTATAGCAGTTTTATAATCTTTTTTCCAGCTGTAAATGCGTCCGGCATAAATTTTTACATCTTCATTTTCAGGAAATTTTTCGCGTAATGGGGCAATCAGGGAAAGGGCGTTATCATAACGTCCATTTTCAACTTCCGTTTTAGCCTTTGCCATAGTCGCATCATAATCAATTTCCTGCGCCAACACAGAAGATGAAATGAATAAAAATACGATTGAATAATATATAAACTTCATTAAACGCGTGTATTTAATAATTTATTGATTCTGACCAAAAGCACAGCCGGACTTACAGGTTTGGCAATAAATTCGTTAGCACCTATATCAAAACAATCCAGCTCCGTCTGTTCTACACCAGAAGAAGTGAATATTATGATCGGAACATCAGAACCAATGCTTTTTCTAACAAATTGTGTAATTTCCATTCCGCTTACACCGGGCATGTTTATATCTGTCAGTATCAGGTTATAATTATTTGATTCAATTGCATTCAGAGCGTCCTTACCGTCAGCAAACTGATCTACAGTAAATCCTTTAGATTCAAGGAAAAAAGATAATGATCTGCGTAGGATATCATTATCTTCGGCTAAAATTATTCTCATTTATTTAAATTCTTCTGAGTAAACTCAAATTTGTGATATTTTCTTACGTAAAGCTAGAGTATATTTCTCTTTTATCATAGCTCCTTTAAACTTTTTACTACATCAGTAATACCACAATGTAAAATGTTTAAACTATTTACAGTTTCGGTGGTAAATTCTCCAATTCTTGCTTCTTCTTCAATAACAGACAAACATTTGCTAAGATCTTCCAGCATAAACATATCAAGACTCGATCTCATATTATGCGCCAGTCTTCTTACTGCGTCAGTATCATTATTCTTAAAATGGTCATCGAGCTGTGTCGCTTCATTTGGAATTTTATCTATAAAAAGATGTATCATTTCTTTCATAAAATCAGCATCACCGCCAGACATTTCTTCTAGAAAAGAAAGATCTACTTTTATCTTTTTTGGCTGTTCCTTATCCTTTGTCATTACTTTTTTTATAGCTTCTAAAAGGACAGCCTGTTTGAAAGGTTTTGGCACATAACCATCCATTCCCACATTATAACAGCGTTCCTGTTCTCCAACAAGCGAATGTGCCGTCATAGCAATAATCGGAATACTCGATTTCATTTCGTTACGAATATATTCTGTCGTCTGGTATCCGTCTTTGACAGGCATTTGCAGATCCATTAAAACCAAATCATATTCATTTTTAGACAATAATTCGATTCCTTCTTCACCATTATCAGCGATATCCAATTCAAAACCAAAATTTGTAATAACACTTCTAACGAGTTTTTGGTTTAAAACATTGTCTTCACAAAGCAAAATATTGAGTTTTCCAAGGGAGGCTTTTGATAATGGTTTGACCACGTTTTCTGTTTCATCTGCTTTTTTGTAAGAAAGAACAAAGAAAAATTCTGAACCGCGACCTTCCTGGCTTTTTACCTGAATCTTAGCATCGTGTAGTTCAACCAATTGTTTAACTATATTTAGCCCAAGACCTGTACCTCCAAATTTTCTGGTTGTGCTTTCTTCAGCTTGTGTAAAGCGTTCAAAAATGGTTTTTAATTTGTCTTTATGAATTCCAATTCCGGTATCTTTAACTGTAAACCTAAGCGAATAATGTTCAGCGGTTTCTTCCACTTTTTTTACAGAAATAGTAACGTCACCTTCCTGAGTAAACTTAAGCGCATTACCGGTTAGGTTTACCAGAATCTGGTTTAATCTTCCCTGGTCACCAATTACGATATCCGGCATATCGGCATCAAGGAAAAGATTGAATTCTACATCTTTAGGAACTTTTACTTTAAGTAAATTATAAACATGTTTTAAGGTCTTTTTTAAATTGAAAGGTTGTTGGTCAATAGTAAGATTTCCCGATTCAATTTTAGAAAGATCCAAAATATCATTGATAATAATAAGGAGATTTTCACCTGCAATTTGAACGCTGTCAATATAATCACGCTGCACAGAATCGAGTGTGGTTTGTGCCAATAGATCTGTAAAACCTATAATTGCATTTAGCGGCGTCCTGATTTCATGGCTCATATTGGCCAGAAAACTATCTTTTGCCAGTACCGCGCGTTCGGCAATATTTTTCTGAGTATCAAGTTCAAAGTTTTTTGTTCCTAATTCTAATTGGTTTATAACGTGTTTTGCTACAATCGAAAGGGCATTTCGCTGGTTTTCGTTAAGTTCTTTTGTAACATGATCAATAGCGCACAACGTCCCAATATTATGTCCGTCTGGTGTTGTAAGCGGAATTCCTGCGTAGAATCTCACTTTAAATCCGCCGGTTACATTCGGGTCATCTTTAAATCGGTCGTTTAAGTGAGTATCCGGAATTTCAACCATTTTAGAATCCATAATGGTATACTGGCAGAATGAAATTTCCCTTGGCACTTCAGACACTCCGACACCAATTTCTGATTTAAACCATTGTCTGTTTTCGTCTATAAATGAAATATGCGCGATTGGCACGCCGCAGATATATGAAACAAGTTTTGTGGCATCATCAAAAGCACTCTCAGGAAGTGTATCAAGAATATTATAACGTCTTAATGCTGCAAGTCTTTCAGATTCGTTGTGTGGTATTGGGAATTTAGTATCCATAGGTATTAAAATGGTAGAATATAAATTTAAAATATTCATTTAGAATTTGCAAAGATAAACACTAGTAATTATACTATCTGTACTTTTATTAGAGTGGATGTCTAAATGAATGCAACAATTATCATTTTTAACAATTCTGATTTGCAATTCTTTAGTCAAATTAAAATCCCAATATAAGATGTTCTGATTTTAATACTTAAAATCTTATTGCGTGTCATTTTATTATTTGAAAAATGGATAAAATTTTGGTTTTTGATTATAAAAGAAAAGCCCAATTCGTAATTAGAATTGAGCTTTTCTTTTTAGAAACTATGATAAAAAAGTTAATAATG
>SEBM01000262.1 GCA_004296145.1 Flavobacterium sp. | reverse complement strand
ACTAAAAGGTTATCTATTGTTTGAAGTTTATAATTGATAAATTCTCAATTCTATAAAAAAGCAATATATTTGCAATCAAATACAGGCACACTAATGAATAGCAAAAATAGTACCATCAGCTTAGAAACATATTTTCAGGAATTTAGACAACATATTGTTGGTGTTAATCAGGAATTTATGTCTCCGTATGGCAAAAAACAGATCATTTATACGGACTGGACTGCCAGCGGAAGGCTGTATCGACCGATAGAAGAGAAACTTTTGAATTCTTTTGGGCCTTTTGTTGCTAATACACATACTGAAACAACTGTGTCAGGTACTGCCATGACAAAAGCATATCATCATGCCAGAAACATAATCAAGCGTCATACAAATGCAAATCAGGACGATGTTCTGATTACGGATGGAACCGGAATGACTGGTGTTATCAATAAGTTTCAGCGTATTTTGGGTTTGAAGATTCCTGAGAACCTGAAAGACTGTACCATAGTTCCTGCAGAAAAAAAGCCGATTGTTTTTATTTCTCACATGGAGCATCATTCTAATCAGACTTCGTGGTTAGAGACAATTGCAGATGTTGAGATTATTCCGTCTTGTGAAAAAGGACTTTTTTGTCTGGATAATTTAGAACAATTATTGGAAAAATATAGTGACAGAACAATTAAAATTGCTTCAATCACTTCATGCTCAAATGTTACAGGATTAAAAACTCCTTTTCATGAAGCAGCAAAATTAATGCATCAATATAATGGTGTTTGTTTTGTTGACTTTGCCTGTTCAGGGCCGTATGTAGAAATTGACATGCATCCTGAAGATGCTGAATCATATCTGGATGCTATTTTCTTTTCTCCACATAAATTTTTAGGAGGACCCGGAACTTCGGGTGTTTTGATTTTTAATAAAAAATTATACAATAATATGATTCCCGATTGTCCGGGAGGAGGAACGGTGAGCTGGACAAATCCTTGGGGAGAACATAAATATATTGATAATATTGAAGATCGTGAAGACGGAGGAACTCCTGGTTTTCTTCAGGTTATAAAAACGGCTTTGGCCATTGAGCTGAAAGAAGAAATGGGAATTGAGAACATTTTGCAACGTGAACACGAAATCGTTGATTATGTTTTTAATGAATTAGATCCTGTTGAGAATATTAAAATTTTAGCAGGACAACATAAAAACCGTTTGGGAGTTGTTTCATTTTTTATTGAAGATCTTCATTTTAATTTAGGCGTAAAAATCCTGAACGACCGTTTCGGAATTCAAACCCGTGGCGGATGCAGTTGTGCCGGAACTTACGGACATTTTTTATTGCACGTAGATCAGGAAACTTCTAACAAACTGGTTAACGAAATTACGATTGGTGATTTAATCAAAAAACCGGGATGGATCAGAATGTCTATTCATCCAACTACTACTGACGAAGAAATTGCTTTTGTTTGTAAAAGTATCAAGGAACTTGCAGAGAATCATAAAACATGGGCTTTGGATTATTCTTATAATAAATCAACAAATGAGTTTGTCCATAAAAACGCAAATTCTTTTGAAGACGAATTAGTTTCTGGCTGGTTCAAATCTTAAATCAAAATTGAAATAATAATAAAACCCGACATGTTTTTAAAATATGTCGGGTTTTATGTTTTTTGTAAATACTAAAATTTCTAATCTAGCCCCGATAGTAGCGATATCCTTTTTCTTTTTTCTTAAAAAGGAAAAGATATAGTGGATAGCGGGACAAAACGTCTTTTTTGAAATTTATTCCTGCTTCTTAAAAACTTCCGGATAAAGGAATATTTTTCCTGAAATCTTATTTTGCTTCCTGAAATTTTTTGAGAGACAACAAAGCTTGTTTTTGTATTTTTCCCTGAAAAAATCCGGTCCAGCCAAGCAAATATCCTGAAAGACCAAAAGCTTGTTTTGACCATTTCCATACATCAAAGTGATCTGTATGTTTGATGATTAAGCCATCCTGAAAAACAAATTCGGCTGCGATTTTATTGATGACATTTCTGTTGGTTCTACTAAAATTATATGTAGCAATCCAATTTGCTGAGCCTGTGGATTCATCTGCTTTGACATTCGAAAACTCAATTTTGAGATTACCTTTGCTTCTTATAAGCAACATTTCCCACATTTTAGAAACCTGTTCTCCTTTTAACAATCCGAAAGCCGGATCAATAAAGTGAACTTTTGGATGATAACATTCGCTCATTGTTTTATAATCAGCATTTCCAAAAGCAGTATAGAACTTAGTGATTAAATTTTCGTTTGAATTCATTTTTGTAAAAGTTAGAACATAAATATAAGACTTATTTTAACAAAAAATCTTTATAATGTAGTAATTTCTTTTGCGGTATCGTATGATTTTTTTGAAGTATCATAAGCTGTAGAAAAATACTCCATTTTGTTTACAGTAGTAAAATAGCCGGTTTGGTTCCCGAAAGTATTTGATCCTCCGACAATTATAAATCGTATTGATTTAATATCAGTCTTTTTTAGCTTATTGATTTCTGCGGGTGTAAAGTAATAATAGGAAGTTGTTTTACCATCTGCAGATTCTTTTACATTTTTATCTACACATGGTATAACATCTCCGTTTGCTAAATCTACATAAACGCCGCCTGCAATTCTGGCTTTGTCGTTTGATGTCGCAATTGATAATTTCAAAATTCCTCCTTTTTCTGTTTTCGCAACCTGAACTTTTGTTTCTCCTGTGTAAGCATATTTTTCGCAGATAAAAGTATATTCCTGCGTAGCTGGAAAAGGTTTAGAGCCATTTACAATCATTGTTTGCTGTGCATTAGCAATGATTGATATAAAGAACAAAACAAAAAGAGGCAATTTTATATTCATAGTATATTTTTTAATCTTTTAATTTAGATTCAAAGTTTTCTTCCCAATCCATAGATTTTATGGCAGAAACCAAATTCTCTTCGTTTACAAAAACGCGCAGTTCTTTGTTGGCTACTTTTTTTGAATACAAAGCATGGTAGCGATAAACAACTTCTTGTTTGGTTTTGTAAACGCCATCTAATTTCAAATCAATGAAACTTCCGTAATATTGTCTAAATTTGGTACAGGTTTTTGTCAGACGTTCTTCTGTCGTGTTATCCATTACAGATTTAGTAACTTCGGTTTCATCAAAAGGTTTGAACTTAGAGGTGTTGCAGGTTTCTAAAACTCTCTTGCCTAAATCGTAGGCTTTTTTCTGCTGATTAGCATCAATTTCTGTAGTTTCAAGTTTTTTAATTTTTAAATCTTCAGTATCTCTGCTGATGTTTTTTGATTTACATCCTGCTAACAAGGACAAACATATAATCAATATTGCTTTCTTCATAACTATTTATGTTATTTTTAATAATAAGTTAGGGTCGGGGCAATTTTCTATATAAAAATTTAAGTCGTTTATGTTGCAAACTCCCGGATAATCACCACTATAATTTTCAATGTTATTTATGATCTGAAAATGCAAATGTGGTGCATAATCTCCGTTTACTTCTGAAGTTCCAAAGGTTGCTAAACTTTCACCTTTTTTAAAAATAGCCCCAACTGTTAAGTTTTCTATACTTTCTAACGACAAATGTCCGTATAAAGTATAAAATTTTTCATTTTCAATTTCGTGTTCCAAAATAATGGTCGGGCCATAATCTCCAACGCCGACATTATTTTTAAAACTGTGTATTTTTCCGTCAAGCGGAGCCAGGATTTTTGTCCCGGATTTTCCCCATAAATCCAAACCGATATGAATATTGCGTTCGGGATTTGATCCGTCTTTAAAAATTGTACTTCTTTTATATAAGTTACGTCCTTCTATATAGCCTCCAAAAGCAATTTCGGCGTTGTTTTTTTCTAAATAATCTGAAATAAAATTTTCAAACTGAGCAGCATCTGCTGGCTTATTTTTAACCAAATCTTTATTTGTAACAGATAAATCTAAAGGTATGTATTTTGAAAAATCAATATTTGTGTCAATAACTTTTGTAGGGGGTAAGGCTTTTAAAATAGAGACAAGGGTTTTCATATCAGGAAATTAGACTACTTTTTTCAATGATTATTAATTCGTTGTGATCCTCAATGCGGGGTAACATTTTTGAGGAAAACAATTTAGCATTTATTTCTGAAATATACTTCCTATTTCTTACATTATGTGTCTCGTCTAAAATCATTGTATTAAAAATAATAAATCCTTTCTCTTCTAAAAGAGAGCAAACACGCTTACTAAAGAAACTTTCAAATAAGAAATTTGGCATTTTTATATCTTCAAAAACATCTATAATTATCAGATCGTATTTGTCTTTGGTTTTTAGAACAAATTCAAATGCATCATCTATGATAATTTCCAGTTGCTTAATTTGATTAAGGTTAAAATATTGATTGGCAATCTGAATTATATCCGGATCAATTTCTACTCCGGTGATTTTACCTTTATATTCAATTTCATCAACCAAAGTTTTTATTACACTGCCGCCGGCCACTCCCAATAATAAAATATGGTTCATTTTGAGCACTTTGTCGTAACCAATATTTCTAAGTCCGTACCTTAATATACGTTGCAGGCTTCCATATGAATAATTGGTATTTTCAGAATCCAGAACTAATTCTCCATTTGCCCATGTTACTTCGATTACTTTACTTCTTGCAGATTTTTTTTTGAATATTTTTATTGGAATCAGATAACTGAATATTTTTTGAATCATTTTGTACACGTTTTACTCAAAAATACCATTTTAAATCTTTTATTTTGCCTGAAATATAAATTTTAATGAAGAAGCGGTTGTATAAATTTATCTTTTTTAAGCTAATGGGCTGGAAGATAGTAGGAATTGAAAATGCAGAGGTTAAAAAATGTATATTAATTGTGATGCCTCATACCAGCAATCATGACTTTTATATAGGTCTTTTTACAAGAGGGATATCAGGATTGCAGATGAATTGGGTAGGAAAGAAGGAATTATTTAAATT
Organism: Flavobacterium sp.; assembly: GCA_004296145.1. Taxonomy (GTDB): domain Bacteria; phylum Bacteroidota; class Bacteroidia; order Flavobacteriales; family Flavobacteriaceae; genus Flavobacterium. Next base: position 1,043 of record SEBM01000262.1, on the reverse strand, counting down.
TCCTTTTGGATATTATTTTAGAAATGTGGGCGGCGAACCTTTGGACAGAACGGGAGGCTTGAATAAAGTAGATTCAATTGCTGCTATTTTTGACAGGAAAGAAGTTTTTCGTCTGGCTGTTGCTCCAGAAGGAACCAGAAAAGGGGTGACAGAAATAAAAAGTGGTTTTTATTATATTGCGCTCAAAGCAAATGTACCAATTGTACCTGTTGCTTTTGACTGGGGCAAAAAAGAAGTAAATCTGGGAAAACCATTTTATCCGACCGGAGATTATGAGGCCGATTTTCAAATTATAAAAAAGCATTATAAAGGTGTTTTGGGAAAAATTCCTGAAAACGGAGTTAAGTTGTAATTTTTAATGATTTTTTCAATCGCGTGAGAATCGCGTAAATGAAAAATTTCCTGACCAATCTCCAAATATCGTCTAATTTTTAAATTACGGATTATAGACTTTAAAAGTTCCATTTTTGTAAAAGAATACAATTTTTTCAATTTCGTCTTCTTCTACATTAAAATTGGAGCTTTTTACTTTTTGGGTATTTATTTTTTCTTCAGGAATAGTTTTGTGGTAACTCAAATCTGAAAATAAATTTTCATTATTATAATTTTGACTAGATGGAATAGGAGAGTCTGTTTTTTCAGTTTCAGAAATTATCTCTGTTTTTTTATATAAAGGTTCATCTTCTTTTTTAGGAAAACTTCCTTTACCATTTAGAATCCAATATAGGTCTATATCTGGAAAAACATCCAAAATCTTCATTACAAAATCTAAGCTTGGTTTGTTTCTACCTGACAATAGGTGAGACATACTAGAACGTTGTACCCCAATTTTATCGGCAAAAGAAGAAGCATTTAAGCCATAATAATCGAGTATAATTCCCAGTCTTTTTACAAAATCATCGATGTTTACCATTGTAAATTATTATAATTGATTGCTATGTTTACAAATGTAACTAAAACTGTTCAAACTACCAATTTTACAGTTTTAAATTGTTGATTAGGGTGTGAAAATGGGTATATTTAACTAGAAGTAATCATTTCTA
>SEBM01000261.1 GCA_004296145.1 Flavobacterium sp. | reverse complement strand
ATTTTAGATTTTAGATTGTGCATTACAGATTTAGAATTTAGATTAAAATCTAAGTAAATATAGAATTGAAAAATTCAGATTGAAGAATCTAAAACTTAAACAAAGATTGCAGAATGTAGATTATAGACAACGATTTGAAAAAATCTAAAATCTAAAATCCGAAATCTAAAATAAAAATGGAACGTAAACATTACAAACAAGAAATAAATATGACCGAGGCATTGATGAACCGCATCAATGAATTAATCAGTCATTATCCCGAAGGCAAACAAAAATCGGCTTTATTGCCTGTTCTGCATGAAGTGCAGGATGCGCATGACAACTGGTTAAGTACGGAATTGCAGGATAAAGTTGCCGAAATTCTTCAGATTAAACCAATCGAAGTTTACGAAGTGGTAACTTTTTACACCATGTACAACCAAAAACCAATTGGAAAATACATGTTCGAGTTTTGCCAGACTTCTTGTTGTTGTTTAAACGGTGCCGAAAATTTAATGGATTATACTTCTGAAAAATTAGGCATTAAAATGGGCGAAACAACTCCGGACGGAATGTTTACTATTGCCGGCGTAGAATGTTTAGGTGCCTGCGGATACGCTCCGATGATGCAGTTAGGCGATTTCTACAAAGAGAAATTGACAGAAGAAAAAATCGATCAGTTAATCGCTGATTGTAGAGATGATAAAATAATATTACACGATAAATAAGATGTCTCAAAAAATATTATTAGATAAAATCAACGTTCCGGGAATCAAAACCTACGAAGTGTATCGCCAAAATGGTGGTTATGCTTCTGTAGAAAAAGCTTTAAAAACACTTACACCAGATGAAGTTACTGAAGAAGTAAAAACATCAGGTCTTCGCGGACGTGGTGGTGCTGGTTTCCCTGCGGGAATGAAATGGAGCTTTATTGATAAAAAATCAGGTAAGCCAAGACATTTAGTGTGTAATGCCGATGAGTCTGAACCAGGGACTTTCAAAGATCGTTTTTTGATGGAGTATATTCCTCATTTATTGATCGAAGGAATGATCACTTCAAGTTACGCTCTGGGCGCAAACCTTTCTTATATCTACATTCGTGGAGAATACATGTGGGTTTTTAAAATTTTAGAAAGAGCAATCGCCGAAGCTAAAGCTGCAGGCTGGTTGGGAAAAAATATATTAGGAACAGGTTACGATCTTGAACTTCACGTTCACTGTGGAGCCGGAGCGTATATCTGTGGAGAAGAAACTGCATTAATTGAATCTTTGGAAGGTAAAAGAGGAAATCCTCGTATTAAACCACCTTTCCCAGCGGTTTCTGGTCTTTGGGCAAACCCAACAGTAGTAAACAATGTGGAAACTATTGCAACGGTGCCTTGGATCATCAACAATTCTGGTGAGGATTATGCAAAAATTGGAATCGGACGTTCTACAGGAACCAAATTAATTTCTGCTTCCGGACACATCAAAAACCCTGGAGTTTACGAAATTGAATTAGGTTTAAGTGTTGATGAATTCATGAATTCTGATGAATATTTAGGAGGAATGTCTTCTAGCAGACCTTTAAAAGCATTTGTACCGGGAGGTTCTTCTGTGCCAATTTTACCAGCTGAATTAATTTTTAAAACAGCAAACGGAGAAGACCGATTAATGACTTACGAATCTCTAAGTGATGGTGGTTTTGCTACCGGATCTATGTTGGGTTCAGGAGGGTTTATTGTATATAATGACACGGCTTGTGTTGTTAGAAATACTTGGAATTTTGCTCGTTTCTACCACCACGAATCTTGCGGACAATGTACACCTTGCCGTGAAGGAACAGGATGGTTGGAAAAAATATTATGGAGAATCGAAAACGGTCAGGGCCGTGAAGAAGATATCGAATTATTGTGGAGCATTCAGAGTAAAATTGAAGGAAACACAATTTGTCCATTAGGTGACGCCGCTTCTTGGCCAGTAGCTGCAGCAATTCGTCATTTTAGAGATGAATTTGAATATCACGTTCGTTTCCCTGAAAAAATTAAAAATAGAGAGCATTTTGTCGCTGAGCCTTTCTCACAAGTTAAGCATTTAGTTGGCGGTAAAGTAATCGTATAAAAATATTAAAGCAGAAGTTATAAAGTTTACAATATTAAAAAGGACAGCAAACTCTTTTGAATATTCCGACTTTCAACAAAAAAGTTTAAAATAGTTTCAAGTTTCAAGTTATTCTAGTTTCAAGTTCTACAACATGAAACTTTAAACCTGAAACTAAAAAAACAAAATAAAGAGATGAAAGTAACCATAGACGGTCAAAGTATAGACGTAGAACCAGGAACAACGATCCTGCAGGCTGCACGTATGATTGGAGGGGATTTAGTACCGCCAGCCATGTGCTATTACTCAAAATTAAAAGGCAGCGGCGGTAAATGTCGTTGTTGTTTAGTTGAAGTTTCTAAAGGAAGTGAGGCTGACCCAAGACCAATGCCAAAATTAATGGCATCTTGCGTAACAGGATGTATGGACGGAATGGAAGTAAACAGCAAATCGTCTGCAAGGGTAACTGAGGCACGTAAATCTGTAACGGAATTTTTATTAATCAACCACCCGTTAGACTGTCCTATTTGTGATCAGGCTGGGGAATGTGATTTGCAAAATTTAAGTTTCGAACACGGAAACCCAAAATCCCGTTTTATTGAAGAAAAAAGAACATTTGAACCAGAAGATATTGGTCCAAATATTCAACTACATATGAACCGTTGTATCTTATGCCAAAGATGTGTACAAGTTGCAGATCAATTGACAGACAACAGAGTTCACGGAGTATTAGATCGTGGTGACCACGCTAATATTTCTACAGGAATCTCAAAAGCGATTGATAATGAATTCTCAGGAAACATGATCGACGTTTGTCCTGTTGGAGCATTAACTGACAAAACTTTCCGTTTTAAATCAAGAGTTTGGTTTAACAAACCTTACAATGCACACAGAGAGTGTACTACTCCGGGATGTTGCGGTAAAACTACTGTTTGGATGTTTGGAGGAGAAATCCAACGTGTTACAGGTCGTAAAGATGAGTACCATGAAGTAGAAGAATTCATCTGCAACAGCTGTCGTTTTGACCACAAAGATGTAAATGACTGGGTTATTGAAGGTCCAAGAGAATTTGAAAAAGATTCTGTTATCAATCAAAATAACTACACTCAAAAATTAGAAAAAGTAGAAATCGCTACAGAAAAGAATATTCTTTTGGGTAGAGACGAAGACCGTAAAAAAATTAGTATGGCTGAAATTCCATTAAACACTAACAACAAAATTTCTTAATGATGGTAGATGGTGCGTTTATTATAGAAAAAAGTGTTGTTATTGTTGTAGTTTTTGCTGTAACAATGATTATGGCAATGTATTCTACCTGGGCAGAACGTAAAGTTGCTGCTTTTTTACAAGATCGTGTAGGACCTAACCGTGCAGGTTGGGGAGGTTTATTGCAACCACTTGCCGATGGTATGAAATTGTTTTCTAAAGAAGAATTTGAACCTAATACTCCAAACAAATTTTTATTTGTTGTGGGGCCCGCAATTGCCATGAGTACGGCTTTAATGACCAGTGCTGTAATTCCGTGGGGAGATCATTTACATGTTTTTGGCCGCGATGTTATATTACAGGCTACAGATGTAAATATTGCTTTATTGTATGTTTTTGGAGTAATTTCAGTAGGTGTTTACGGAATCATGATTGGTGGATGGGCATCTAATAATAAATTCTCATTGATGGGAGCTGTTCGTGCTGCTTCTCAAATGGTTTCTTATGAAGTTGCGATGGGATTGTCAATGATTGCTTTATTGATGATGACAGGAACTTTAAGCTTAAAAGAAATTTCTGAGCAACAAGCCGGAATGAACTGGAATGTTTTCTATCAGCCTTTATCATTTTTAATTTTCCTTATTTGTGCTTTTGCTGAAACCAACAGAACTCCTTTTGACTTAGCAGAATGTGAGTCTGAGTTAATTGGTGGTTACCATACAGAATATTCGTCTATGAAAATGGGATTCTATTTATTTGCTGAATATGCAAATATGTTTATCTCAGCTACTATTATAGCAGTATTATTCTTTGGAGGTTACAATTATCCGGGAATGCAGTGGATGGTTGAAAATGTGGGAGTAAATATTGCGAACGTTTTAGGAATCGTAGTATTATTTGCTAAAATATGTTTCTTTATCTTTTTCTATATGTGGGTTCGCTGGACGATTCCAAGATTTAGATATGACCAATTGATGCACTTAGGATGGAAGATTTTGATTCCGCTTTCTATTGCAAACATTATTGTGACAGGAATTGTAATTTTAAGACACGATCTGGCTGTTTTCTTAGGATTCTAAAATGCCGGAGTGCCCTAGCCCTGATAGAAGCGGCATCCTTTTATTTTTTTTCTTTAAAAAAATAAAAGATATAGCGGATAGCAGGATTAGCTTCAAATAAAAAATAAAATAGATTTTGAATTTGATTTTTCTCAATTTGAAAATCGTAAATCATAAGTTAAAAAATGTCGATAGAAACTATATCATTATCAGGTAGAAAAAAGATGGTCTCTAATAAAGAGATGACTTTTTTGGAGCGTTTGTATCTTGTTGCGATTGTAAAAGGATTGTTTATTACGCTTAAACACCTTTTCAGAAAAAAAGTAACGATCCATTATCCGGAACAAGTACGTCAAATGAGTCCGGTTTATCGCGGCCAGCACATGCTGAAACGTGATGAACAAGGTCGTGAAAACTGTACTGCATGCGGATTATGTGCATTGTCATGTCCTGCAGAAGCTATTACTATGAAAGCTGCAGAACGTAAAGCAGATGAAAAACATTTATATAGAGAAGAGAAATATGCTTCTATCTATGAAATTAATATGTTACGTTGTATTTTCTGTGGTTTATGTGAAGAAGCATGTCCAAAAGATGCAATTTACCTGACAACTTCAAAAGTGTTGGTTCCTGCGAGCTATGAAAGAGAAGATTTCATCTTTGGAAAAGATAAATTAGTGATGCCTTTAGAAATGGCTATGAAAAACGCTCAACTTAATAACGCTAACTAAATGATACATATTCCAGATATTGCTCACGCAACAACTATTCAAGTTATATTTTGTTTCCTGGCGTTTATTACAGTAATAACCGCTTTCCTTACTATTTTCAGCAGAAACCCGATTCACAGTGCTATTTATTTAGTGATTTGTTTCTTTTCTATTGCAGGTCATTATTTATTATTGAACTCTCAATTTTTAGCGATTGTACATATAATTGTCTATTCGGGAGCGATTATGATTTTATTCCTGTTTACGATTATGTTGATGAACCTGAACGAACAACGGGATGTACACAGACCAAGAATTACACGTTTGGGTGCCATTGTTTCTTTCTGTCTTATCGTTATTGTTTTGATTGCCATCTTTATCAATTCTAAACCAATTGTTGGAGCATACGATTCTACCGGAGAAGATTTTCAATCTATAAAAGTATTGGGTAAAATATTATTGAACGAATATATGGTTCCGTTTGAATTTGCATCGATCTTGCTTTTAGTAGCTATGATTGGAACTGTATTATTGTCTAAAAAAGAAAAATTAAATAAATAATGGGTAATATATTAAATCAAATAGGTATTGAAAACTACATCTTTTTGAGTGTTGTACTTTTCTGTATTGGTGTTTTTGGTGTATTGTACAGACGAAATGCTATTATCGTTTTTATGTCTATCGAAATCATGCTGAATGCTGTTAACCTTTTGTTTGTAGCTTTTTCTACTTATCATCAGGATGCACAAGGACAGGTTTTTGTTTTCTTTTCGATGGCGGTTGCAGCTGCGGAAGTAGCAGTAGGATTGGCTATTTTAGTTTCGATCTTTAGAAATTTAGGTTCGATTAGTATCGATAATTTAAAAAATTTAAAAGGATAAATGGAAATGAATACCAATTTAGCTTTAGTCTTAGTATTAGCTCCTTTTTTAGGATTTTTAATCAATGTTTTTTTTGGAAAAAGCTTAGGCAAAACAG
>SEBM01000904.1 GCA_004296145.1 Flavobacterium sp. | reverse complement strand
ATTCTACCGGGAGTGCCGACCAGAATATCACAACCATCATTGAATAAAAGCTTTTGCGTATTGATGTTTTTTCCACCGTAAATTCCGATTACTCTTGCAGTGATATTTTCTGTCAGTTTTTGTACGATTTCTGATACCTGAACGACCAATTCTCTTGTAGGAACCAAGATAACAACCGTAGGATTTCCTGTTTTATTGTATTTCCAGGTCTTCAAAACCGGAAGAAGATACGCCAAAGTTTTCCCTGTTCCAGTCTGTGCAATTCCCATCACATCTCTTCCCGAAAGGATCGGCCCTATACTCTTCTCCTGAATTGGAGTAGGCTCAAATAAATTTAAATCTGCTAAAACATCAAGAACTCTAACCGGAAGGTCAAAGTCTGCAAAAGTGAGTTTTTCCATTTTGCAAAGATAGGCAAATATTTCGGTTGTCGATTTATATCAAAAACAACATTATTTTTGCTAAAAGTTTAATAGGAATTATACTCAATTTAATAAGACTTATACAGTATTTAAACTGCTATTCATTTTGAATTATTGTCTTTCGCAAATAAGTGAAATCGAAGATTCGACATAGTAAAACGGATTTGTTGAGTGTGATAAAGGTATTTTTTACTTTCCCTTGTATAACCTTAATTTTTTATCGCAAGGAAAGACAAATTTTCCAAATTAAATTATTTTTAGGATAAACTAGGGCATTTCATTTAGCAAAGAAATACAAAGGCTTTAATTATGAGTTACTTGACGAATCTGCAAAAGGTAGCGTATAATCAATTTAAAACTGATTATTTAATTTTAATACTTTTGGTGGCTGTTTTAATATCATCGTCAATAAACTGTGAAGATGTGACGATTACAAATCCTTTCTTTTTTGGGTCTTTTTTAATAGGAAATTGATCATCTTCCCATTGTGAGCAGTGAGTGGAAATAGGATCTACTAAAGGCTTCCAATCTGTTTTGTTTAATGAAAAAACATAAAAAGGATGCCAACAGCTTGTACACCAATTGGGATAAAAACCAATATCGTCTTTCCCGTCATTATTAAGATCTTTTAGATTGTAAAGCGTTCCACTTTTTGCTGGAGAAATAGTGATTGACTTTATTTTTTTGTCACTAAAGTAAATTACCGTTTCACACTTTCCATCACAATCGTCGTTGCAATCATTAAGTTTGATGTACGCATATTCTTTAGTTCCGTTTCCGTCGAAATCACCTGAAAGACCTTCGTTTTCATCAGTTTGAGCA
>SEBM01000903.1 GCA_004296145.1 Flavobacterium sp. | reverse complement strand
CATAAATCCCTTGAGCGGCTTTCCTGAAAAAATGAGATCTAAATCAGAAGCATTTAATAGAGTATTTTGGTTATGAATTAAAGAATTTGCTAGATGATAATTAACCTTTAAAATATCATTGCAAAATACTTGATAACCTCGTTTTTTTGCTTCATAACTTAGTGATGCTCCTCCTGAAAAAGCATCAAATACGGTTAAAGCATTTTTAGGAAACAAGTCGCAAATCCATGATGATATTTTCTCTTTATTCCCTATATAATTTATTTTTGGATACTTCTTATTTATCATTTTTAAGCATTTCCTTTAAACATTCCGAAATAGCTTCAGCAAACTTTGGGGGGACCGCATTTCCAACTTGTTGCTGTTGAGAAATGCTATTTCCTTTGAATATAAATGTTTCTGGAAAAGATTGAAGACCTGCTAATTCTCTTACAGTCAGCGCCCTATTATATTTATAATGGAAAACCTTTCTCATATCTCCTGTTATGCAAATAGAGGGTTTTTGACTATCATATTTTATATATTTTCTGATATCTCCTGTTAATGGGCGAAGTTCTTGTGGAATATCATTTCTATTTCCTCCATCCTTAACAAAGGACATTTTAGAAAGCATTTGAGCTGAATGTTTCATCGGTATATGATTTGGCAAACCATGTGAGGTGTCTTCCGTAGGTGGATATTTCGATAATTCTTGCTCAACAGTTACGTGTTTATCAATTTTTTTACTAGGAAAAATATTATTTGTATTGATTTTATTTCCAACAAATATAACTCTATTTCGCACTTGAGGAACTCCATAGTCTGCAGTATTTAAAACCATGCAGTCAACTTTGTAGCCAAGACCAGAAAATTTGGCAATTATCTCTTGTCTTGTTTGACCTTTATTATGTATGTATAATCTTGCGACATTTTCTAGAACAAAAATCTTTGGTTTTACAACATCGACAACTCTTACGAATTCATTGAAAAGGTGATTTCTTTCGTCATCAATAAATTTTCTACCTATAATTCCAGCCATACTAAACCCTTGGCATGGTGGGCCGCCAACAATGACATCAATTGGTTTTTTATTCGTAATTTCTAAGATTTCATCATTAGATAAATTCGATATATCGCGTTGGATTAACTTATGAGAAGGAAAATTGGTCCGATAAGTCTCACAAAATTCTTTTTGAAAATCAATTGAGAAAACATTTTTAAATCCAGTATTTGTGAGTCCTAATGAAAAACCCCCAGCTCCAGAA
>SEBM01000902.1 GCA_004296145.1 Flavobacterium sp. | reverse complement strand
TAGTCTAATTCTATTTCCGCAGAAGTTCCTCGATTTTGATAACCACTTTTTTCAAAAACTATAATCCATCTTGTTGAATCTGCGTATAAATGAATTCTGTTTCCTGCGGTCTCACAGTAACCGTGTTCAAGGTCAAGAAAAAAGTTGTATTTGATATCTTCTGGTTGTCCACTTGGATAATATTTACTTGGTTCTCCGTAAAAAGCCAAGTCCAACTGTTCTAAAATTTCAGTCTCGTTAAATGTCATTGTTTTTTTGTCATTTAGATTATTTTTCACTGTTCCGAACAAGAGATTAAAAGAAGTAATATTATTATGGGTAGTCGTTTCATACAATCACAGCTAACGTTTCGGGGCTTTGCGAAGGCTGGGATTAGAAGTACGAATGTTCAAATTTAGCACAATGTTCAATAGAATTCCAAATGTTCAATTTAGCACTAAAGCCCAGCTTTTGCAAAACCCCTGTTAGCGGTTCGGGCTTTTTCTCGTCCGTTGAAATTTCGGTCAATTTTATGTTGTCCGTTCATTTGTCCCAAGTATTTTGTTGAACTTGTCAGGAAAGCGAAACCATAAAAATGCTGTTATAGAACCAAGTCCAAGTAAAAGCATAAATGCTGTCAATGGGCTTTTGTCAGTACGAACTGTTTCAAAGTCGAGTAAAGTTGTTCGTTCGTTGTCAATTTGAAAAACTTCTGGTTCGTATTCGTTAACTTCACTTTTTCTAACCCAAACCGTAACAGTGTCTGCTCGTTGTAGTCCTTGTAAAATTTTCTCATACTTTTCGTCACGCCATTCGTCACCAATGTTTTCTGCGAAGTAGAATTTTTGTTGTCGTCCGTTAATGTAAAAAATGAGTTCTGATTTTCTGCTTTCGTGTCCTCGTCTGTCTGTTACACTGGTTACATAAGTGTCTGCGGCACGAAGCGTTCCTTTTATTTGTGTCAAGTTTGATTTAAAAGTCCAAATTGTCGGAAGCTGATAAATGCCGAAACCTGTCAGCATAATACCAAATATCAAAAGTCTATTTTGATAATTTCTCGTCCAGCTAACGTTTTGTGGCTTTGCGAATTTTTGATTTTACCACCGCAATTATCCATAGCACTAACTTAATAATAATTACTGGACTGGCATATCGCAAGTCGCCCAAAAATTTGCAAAACCACTGTTATAAGCAGTTTAGTTATTTCTGTTTCAGTCCTATTGGTTCAATTGCCTGTCTTTTAAACCGATTTACAAATTCGATTGCGTCAATCATATTTTCTGGATATTTTCCATAGCTAACAAACCTCTGAATACCATGTCTGTCGGGCTCATAAATTGAAACATGTTGGTAGGGAAAACCGTTTTCTATCAAAAACGCTACAACTTCCCATTTTCTATTGTCTTCCTTTTTCGGAGGTCTGAATCTATGGGTTATAATTGTCGCTTGGTTTCCGCATTCAGGACATACGCAATTTGAATGCTGGATGTCATCATATGACATATTAAAACACTTCTTACAGTTTAAGCATAATTTCTTTCCCATTTCAAAAGTTCAGTTATCTAAATTCTTTTTGACCTAATATTTTCCCCAAGGATATGTATGCATCCAACATTGCTTATAACTCGTCGCTTGGCGCAACTCCATTGCGTTTTTAATCATTTATAAACGAATATAAACGTTTAATGTCCGATTATTAAATTAATTACATTATTGATTATTACTTCTTAGATTAACCTTTCACACATCGCTGTTTGTTTTTGCACTACAATTTGTATATAGACCTGATAGCGTGCAAATACTTTTTAAAGCAGTTGCTTTCATAAAATTGCGCATTAATACTGCCAAAAAGATTGCAACAATAGCAGGGCTTGCTTTAATTGGAAAACAGAAATCGCTCTTCAAAAATTTAAAAGCATTTTATAAGCTAAGAGATTCCTCGCAGGCTCGGAATGACAAAAAAAAAGCTCCCCGATATGATATCGAAGAGCTTGGGCTTTTTCTTGTGTGTGTTAAAAGCGTTTATATTTTTCTTACTCGGCCAGAGCCAATTACTCGTTGTTCTACAGTTGCGTTGC
>SEBM01000901.1 GCA_004296145.1 Flavobacterium sp. | reverse complement strand
ACTAGAGACACTCCCTTATTTTTAGACCCCTTTTTTCTAAGTATGAAAAATGACAAGTGGTCTATGGACGCGAGTAAGACCATTAAGAGTTTTTTTCAGACTGCTTTAAATTTAATAACGGATAATAACGTTGTTGAAGCTAGAAAGCTATTTGACCATTTAGAAGAACCGAATTCCACTTGTTTAGGAGTTTCTAGAGGAATACCAAGGGGAAGAGGCGTAGGAAAAAGCTTTTCTAACGATATATTTAATAACATACTCAATAGTGAGGCCAGCAGAACTGGATTAATTGAAAATATTGAAGATAATATTCTTTTTATTGATGGATTTGGTAAAGATATGCTCTCCGATATGACAACAAATATTATAAGAAAAAATTTGATAGAATATACGCAGAGCCAATGTAATTTACACGGGATACCACTTACCGATGGTGTTGCAAGTGGTTATTACTGGAACATGAACGCTATGCACTGGGAACAAGTATACACAAAACAACTAGTAATTAATGGCAGGATTATATTATTAGTTTCTAAAGGAATAGCTTCTTTTTCCAAAATGTACACTTCGGAAAATTTTTATAACCATTTTGTATTGAACTTTATGCAGGGAGAAGAAATTAGAATAAAGTCTTCTCTAGTACAGTTTAGAAAAAATGGAACTCCATTCGTAACCAAAGACTCTTTGAAAGAACAGAATCCTCTGACAAAAGAATTTCTAGCGGCCTTCTCAACTAGAAATCCAAATATTCTCGAAAACTTTAAAAATAGAATTCGTGTGACCTCTCTTACAAATCAAGAAATTTCCGATATACAAATACCAGATTTAATTGAGCATTTAATATTAGAATTAAAGCAAATTGAAAAAGGCGCAGATAGCGCTAATGTATATCATAAATTGGTTAAAGGTATTCTTGAATTAATTTTCTATCCACTTTTAATACATCCACAATTAGAGCAAGAAATACATACAGGAAGAAAACGAATTGATATTACTTTTGATAATGCTGCTGAGTCAGGGGTTTTTCTGCGATTGCATCAAATCATGGGTATTCCTTGTCAATATATAATGTTTGAATGTAAAAATTATTCTAGCGACCCGAAAAATCCAGAATTAGACCAATTATCTGGAAGATTTTCTCCTAACAGAGGAAAAGTTGGCTTCCTGCTCTGTAGGGAAATAAAGGATTTAAATCTCTTTATTAATAGATGTAGGGATACCTATAACGATCAAAGAGGTCTAATTG
>SEBM01000900.1 GCA_004296145.1 Flavobacterium sp. | reverse complement strand
CAGCATTTCCTTGTATGCTTACCAGTTTTATATTTGGATCAAGCAAGGCATGTATGGCGCAGGCTTGTTCGATATTTTTTGGTTTTATTTTAAAAATAGCATCTGTTGAAACCGCGGAAAGCGTTTTTAGTGCATAATTATAAAATACATTGGCAACCTTCCGCTTATTTTTCAATATGTAAAAATGATTGCCCTCTTTCGCCGAAAGCGCTATATTTTCCGCTCCTATGCATTTGGTTTTTTTTACCTCATCGATAATTGATTCAGGAAAATTTGATAGTTCTGTTTTGCCTGCATAAAGCTCATCAACATTTTTAATTTTGCCAGTTTCATAATCTTCTGCGTGTAAATCAAGTGCTTTGGCTTTCAACCGCAGGCAAATATCTTTTGAAACGAGTACAACTTTTTTGTTGACATATTCCTCTTTCAAACTTAACGCGGCATTCAGGGTTTTATGATCGGTTTTGCCCTTTCCAAATATTTCTTCGGCATCAATTTTTAAAGGCTGATCGCTTAGAATTACCCTAAATTTACCAGCACTTTCTGTTTTCAGTTGAACCCAATCACTTATAAGTTGTTGTTTGGAGGTTTGATCAATTAACCTGATAAAACTTCTGGCTTCGAAATTCCGTGTATCATTTCCACTTTTAAAATGATCGAGTTCCTCCAATACCTGAATGGGAATAGCAACATCGTGTTCATGGAAGTTGTTTATCGCATCATGATCATATAAAATCACAGATGTATCTAAAACGAAGATTTTTTGAGTGGGGTTAATATGGGTTTTACCTTTTTTAGCCATAAGGTAAATTTAATGTTTTAGATAGGATTTGCACCAACTACTGTGATCTTTTAACCACAAAGTAAAAAACGTTATAAATAAAAACGGGGTTCTTCTTCTTTCGATTCAGTTCCCCGTTTTAACCTTAATAACAACCATAGTTGTATTAAGCATCTCATTCTTGTTACTTTGATTTTTCTGTTCTCGTTAGGTTTTGCAACTTTTACGATTCGTGAAAATTTATTTCCGACTATTCTGTTCGTAAACTTCCTAGTTTTCAATAAGCTCTGTTCGGGCCTGTGCGATTTTCATATAATCTATCTTTCGATGAGGATTATTTATATTCTTACTCGGTTTAACCCTTTCTGAATTAATCGTTTCCCTGTGAACATATCCGAAATAACTCACTTTTCAGATCATTATTCCTTTTGGATTGTTTTATCAGAATTCAAAGTACTTCGTATTTGATA
>SEBM01000260.1 GCA_004296145.1 Flavobacterium sp. | reverse complement strand
GTATTAATTATCTGACTTAAAGCAATCTTAACATCTTTCCCTTTTAATTCCACAAAATAGAAATCATCTTTAGAATGTCTAACAAAACCGAAATCACATTTCTGAACTTGTTGAGAAGAAATCAAACAATTATCAATTCTAATTTTTGTAAAATCTTCATTTGAAACTATCTCAAATCTTTTTCCATTTTCAGAAGCTACTTTACTTTTTGTACAACAATTTTGATGCGCTTCAATCAATTCATCAAAATTACTGTGCATATCTTAACTCTGTTAATTTATCAAATTCTTCTGAAATTATATCAGAAACACCATCAATTGCATTTGTATCAATACTTCGGAATTCTTCATTTTTGATTGAATATACTTTTCCATCATTTCTTACTTCGTAGACAGAAATATCATCATACTCTATCCATTTATCTTCTGAAACAATTGAGTTTATTTCTTCCTTCAAATCAGGATGTTCATTGAAAGTGTTTTTTGCAAGCATTAATGTATCAAGGGAAGAAAGAATATATGGACTGTGAGTTGTAATAACAACTTTATATCCAGTTCGATTAACACCTTTTATAATGTAATCGATAAGTTTTTTTTGCTTAATTGGAAATAAATTCAGCTCTGGTTCTTCTATTAAAAAGGATAATCTAGGTTCAATTCTCCCTCCTAATAATTCAAAATCTAAAACCAACAATAAAGGAACAAGTGACTGAATACCACTAGACGCTTGAACAAGAGAAATCTCCGCTTCTTCATTATTTCCCGTTCTTATAAAATCTTGAGAATTATTATAAAAATAAACGAAATCAAATTCAGGATATTTTATTGTACTAATTCTATTTCTTGCTACTTCAAATTTAGCAGCAAAATCCTTAAAACAATTTGGGAGGGCAACATTATTTGCCCATAAACCATAAATAGAGCCTCCAACTAATGATGTTAGAATTCTCTCAGCTGGAACGTAAATATTCTGTCCTTTTACAGAAAGTGAACGAAATGCAATTTGAGTTTCTTCATCTGGTTCTAAAATATCTTTCCCTTTTATAAATTGTTCTAACTCCTCCATTGTCATTTTAACTCTGCTGTCTTTGACAACCAAAATCTTATTAGAATATAATCTTAAATGCAAATCAATATCATAATAATCAATTTGACTTTCGTCATAATTAAAATCAATATTATAATTCACAAGTTGATTTCTAAATGATGCTAATAATAAAGAGTTGTCAACTTTATTATTCAAAACATTTGAAAACTCTCTAAATATCGAAATTAACTTTGCTAAAACACTTTTCCCTGTAGAAGTATCTCCAATAAACACCACATATTTAGTCAAATCAATTTCAGCTTCTTTTATTGGTCCGAAATTTTTAACAATCAACTTTTCCATTTTTCTTTTTGTAATTACAATGTAAATATAACAAAAAACCGAGTCATTTCTGACTCGGTTTTCTATCTTAATACTTTGTATTAATTACTTACTACAAAAGAATTATTTAACTTCTTCGAATTCAACGTCTTCAACATTGTCTCCAGAAGACTGCTCTTGTTGTGGAGCAGATTGTTGTCCTTCACCACCTTGGGCGTACATTGCTTCTGTAGCTGTTTTCCAAGCTGCATTTACATTGTCTAATCCTTTTTGGATTGCATCAAGATCTTGAGATTGGTGAGCCATTCTCAATTCAGTTAAAGCATATTCGATAGCTGTTTTGTGATCGTCTGTAAGTTTATCTCCTAACTCTTTCAATTGAGATTCAGTTTGGAAGATAGTACTATCAGCTTCGTTCAATTTCTCAGCTCTTTCTTTAGCAATTTTGTCAGCATCAGCATTAGCTTCTGCATCTTTTTTCATTTTTTCGATTTCTTCAGCTGTTAAACCAGAAGAAGCTTCGATACGGATATCGTGAGATTTTCCAGTTCCTTTGTCAGTTGCAGAAACTTTGATGATACCGTTAGCATCAATATCAAAAGTAACCTCGATTTGAGGAACTCCTCTTGGTGCTGGTGGAATACCGTCTAAGTGGAAACGACCGATAGTTTTGTTATCAACAGCCATTGCTCTTTCTCCTTGTAATACGTGGATTTCAACAGATGGTTGAGAATCAGCAGCAGTAGAGAATACTTGAGATTTTTTAGTTGGGATAGTTGTGTTAGACTCAATTAATTTAGTCAATACACCACCCATAGTTTCGATACCTAAAGAAAGAGGTGTTACGTCAAGTAACAATACATCTTTTACATCTCCAGATAAAACTCCACCTTGAATAGCAGCTCCAATAGCAACAACCTCATCAGGGTTAACACCTTTAGACGCTTTTTTACCGAAGAATTTTTCTACTTCGTCAGCGATTCTTGGCATACGAGTAGAACCTCCAACAAGAATAACTTCGTCAATATCAGATGTAGATAAACCTGCATCTTTTAATGCTTTAGCAACTGGCTCCATAGAACGTTTTACTAAAGAATCAGTCAATTGCTCAAATTTAGCTCTTGATAATTTTTTAACTAAGTGTTTTGGTCCTGAAGCAGTAGCCGTTACGTATGGCAAGTTGATTTCAGTTTCTGAAGAAGAAGATAATTCAATCTTAGCTTTTTCAGCAGCTTCTTTCAAACGTTGCAATGACATTGGGTCTAAACGTAAATCAATACCTTCTTCAGATAAAAATTCGTTAGCCAACCAGTCAATAATTTCGTGGTCAAAATCATCTCCACCTAAGTGAGTATCACCATTTGTAGATAATACTTCAAATACACCGTCTCCTAATTCAAGAACAGAGATATCAAAAGTACCTCCACCTAAATCGTAAACAGCAATTTTTTGATCAGTTCCTTTTTTATCTAATCCGTAAGCAAGTGCAGCAGCAGTTGGCTCATTGATGATACGCATAACTTTAAGACCAGCAATTTCTCCAGCTTCTTTTGTAGCTTGACGTTGTGCATCGTTAAAGTAAGCAGGAACAGTAATAACCGCTTCAGTTACAGTTTGACCTAAATAGTCTTCAGCAGTTTTTTTCATTTTTTGTAGTGTCATTGCAGACAATTCCTGAGCAGTATATAAACGACCATCAATATCCACACGTGGCGTATTGTTGTCACCTTTTACTACACTGTAAGAAACTCTTTTTGCTTCACTTGTAGTTTCAGCAAAAGTATGTCCCATGAAACGTTTGATAGAAGCAATCGTTTTTGTAGGATTCGTTACAGCTTGTCTTTTTGCAGGATCACCTACTTTAATTTCTCCACCTTCAACAAAAGCGATGATAGATGGTGTAGTTCTTTTTCCTTCTGCGTTAGGAATAACAACTGCTTCGTTACCTTCCATTACAGAAACACAAGAGTTCGTCGTACCTAAGTCAATTCCGATTATTTTACCCATTTTTTATATATTTAATTTTTGATTTAATTTTAAACTCATGTGGCATAAGTCAATCTTTGTGCCAATATAAAAAACCAAATAAAATTGTCAGTTTTGCTATTGACAGCCAAAAATCATCTGACAACATGACATTTTCAAAACCTGACACTCATGGCAT
Source organism: Flavobacterium sp. (assembly GCA_004296145.1). Taxonomy (GTDB): domain Bacteria; phylum Bacteroidota; class Bacteroidia; order Flavobacteriales; family Flavobacteriaceae; genus Flavobacterium. Next base: position 2,522 of record SEBM01000260.1, on the reverse strand, counting down.
AACGTTCTTTTAATGTCATTATTAAGAAATTGAACATACAAAAGGGATTCTCCGAATTCTTAAAATTCAATGCTTTATATATTAAATGATACTTGATTTAAAATTAATTCACCCAAAAGTAATTATAACACTATTTTGGCTACATTAGCCAGAACAAAACCAAAAACCAATTTGCCATGAAAAATATATTAACTTCTTTATTCTTTATTTTAATTCTTTCAAATACCTATGGCCAGAAAAACGAATTGAGGGTTTCATTAGACTCCGGATTGTTTTCTTTTTCAGGTGGAAGTGCAGAAAAAACTTCATCTATAAATGCATTTAGCTCTGACACAGGTTATACCAATAATCCGTATGGAGCCAAAAACGGATTATGCTATGGTATTTCTTTAAATTATAAAAGAGTTACAAAAGGAAATTTTGTATTTGGAGCCGGTTTGGGTTATGAAAACGTTAGCAGTAAAGTAGCTATTAATGCTGTAAACGAGCAACTAATTTCATCAGGTATTAATCGTGTTGATGCTACTGGAAAAACAACTCTTGATATGAATACAATAAACGTAAATCCTTTCTTTGGTTATCGTTTTAATGCAGAAAAGCTTCCTATTGATTTAGTTGCCGGTTTTGATTTTGCCAGTATTTTGAATTCAAAAGAATGTGGTGATGCAACTGACACAAATGGGATGAAATACACTACATCTGTTGACAGAAAAACAATAAGTACAGAAACCCGTCCGAGAATACAAATCTCAACAGATTATAAAAAATTCGGAATTTATCTAGGCTATTCTTTTGGATTAAATAATTACAAGGAAGGTTATGTTGGTGGTGTAAATGAAGCGTATTCTAAAATTTTCAGATTTGGTCTTACTTACAGAGTATTATAATACCATAAATCAATTTCCTTAAACAAAATTAAAAAACCAGCCCGCATCTCCGGAAAAATAGAAAAATGCTAACTTTTTAGATTCTTTTCAAAATTATTTTTTGAATTAATTAAATTAGCATTTTCTAAATCCAAAAAATGGAAAACTACAGCATCATCATTTTCATTCTTGCCATTGTAATTGGCCTTTCCGCTTTTGCAGACAAAGCCAAACTTCCCTATCCTATCTTGTTGGTAATCGTAGGAACAGCAATTGGTTTTATTCCGACAATGAAAGAAATCGAAATTAATCCGGAAATCATTTTCCTTGTTTTTTTGCCTCCTCTTTTATACGATGCTTCTTTTAATATTTCTCCAAAAGATTTTAAAACCAATCTCAATACAATTGGCACGCTGGCTATTACTTTGGTTTTCCTTACTACTTTTTGGATTGCCGTGGTAGCGCATTTTATGATTCCAAATATAACCTGGCCTCTTGCATTTGTGCTTGGAGCAATACTTTCTGCAACCGATGCCGTAGCCGCAGTAAGCATCACAAAAGGACTTGGAATATCTCATAAAACGCTTACTATTCTGGAGGGCGAAAGTTTAATAAACGATGCCTCGGCACTTGTTGCTTATCGCTTTGCTGTCGCAGCCGTAATGGGATCTGCTTTTGTAATCTGGAAAGCTACACTTCAGTTTATTTTTTTATTAGGAGGTGGTTTTCTGGTAGGGATGGTGATTGCAAAAATCTTATCTTTTATATTAAGCAGAGTACAGAAGAACACCAATGTCACCATTAGTTTTATGTTATTGATGCCATTTGTAGCCTATTTAGTAGCTGAACAGTTTCATGTTTCAGGAGTTATTGCTGTAGTAGTTTCAGGACTGGCAATTGCTCGTTTTAGCAAAAAAATATTTCCCGAAAATTTAAAAAACAGTTCCAGGAGTCTTTGGGACATCATCATCTTTTTATTAAATGGTTTAATCTTTATTCTAATCGGTCTGAATTTCAGATATCTGCTAAAAGATATTGATAACAATATGATTCTGCCATACATTGGTTACGCTTTTATTATTACCATTGTAGCTTTAATAATCAGGTTTGTTAGAATATTTCTCCAAAAAATCAACCTTCAAAAAGCCTTCAAAAAAAATCGCGAAGGAAAAAGGAAAGTCAGCGAAGAAGCACTTCTTGATTTTAATAATAGTATTATTTTAAGCTGGTCCGGAATGCGTGGTATTGTTTCTCTTGCTGTTGCTATTGGTTTACCAAAGTTTCTGGAAGACGGAACTCCTTTTCCGGAAAGAAATGCCATTATTTTTATTTCTGTTGCTGTAGTATTATTAACTTTGATAGGACAAGGACTGACATTGCCCTGGATTGTAAAAAAATTAAATGCTAAAGAAGAAATCGAAAAGAAAACGAACTAATCCTTTCATAATATGGAATCTGAAATTATCTCAACAACGCCAGAATCTGAAATTGTTACTTCCAGAATTCTGAATTTTCCGCAAGAAATTGTTTTTGAAGCCTGGAAAAATCCGGAGCATTTAAAAAACTGGTGGGGACCAAATGGTTTTACCAATACTTTTTATGAGTTTGACTTTCGCGAAGGCGGAAAATGGACTTTTACTATGCACGGTCCTGAAA
>SEBM01000899.1 GCA_004296145.1 Flavobacterium sp. | reverse complement strand
GGTTTAAGTTGAGCCGATTTACTTGTACCAACTTCCTACATCACTAAGCTAAATAAATGGCTTCAAATTATCGTGTCCTCACTTCGCCCGAGGCTTAACTTAAACCTGTTGTTATGTGTAGTTATTTAAGTTGAGTGTTCTCTTTTATAAATTTGATATTTGGTTTTTCGGAGCTTAAGTAAATTTCCGTTTCAGTCATCTTTTTGTTTTTTTCAAGTATAAGTTTTCTTTTGTCCGAGTTCAACTTGATTATAGTTCCAATACTAGGTTTTGTTTCGTCGCAAATTGTTGTATAAATTTCAGCTTGTCCATTTTTAATAGCGTAAGGAAAAAAATGGTCTTTTAGGTCAGATTTAAAACTATCTACGTTGGTCTGTAAAATGTCAACCAAAATTATTGCGAAGCAGTGATTGTTCGAAATAGTTATTGATTTTATTTTCCCAGTAAACTCAATATTGTTCGACAAAAGTTTGTCGTTTTCAGCTTTCTTAGTTTTGTCGCTTTGATACTTAGCAAATATGATTAAGAAAAAAATTACAAGGGATGCCAGCGCTAATTTTGGATGCTTCATTCGGTTTTCGGTAGTTCGTTAATTACACATAACGTTTCGGGGCTTGCCGAAGGCGGGGGTTTTTTAGCACAAAAAGTTCAATAGAGTTACTAATGTTGAACCTTGCATCCCGCAGTTGCGGGACTCAACCGAAGAACCTCAGCGCCGCTTTTGGCAAACCCTTGTTATGGGCAGTTTTTTATTTTGCACTTGGTATTTTTCCGTCTATCCATTCTTGTTTTTGTTGTCCTGCACCACCTAAAAATAAAAAGTTTGAATTATTAAAGTCAATTAGTCCAAATGCAATTACCATATATTTTCCGTCTAAATATTTTTTCTCATCTTCATTTGGTCTTAAATACCCAACAACCCTGACTTTGTCACCAATTTTATTTGCTTCATTTTTAAACATTAAAATTGTCCACAAATAATTGTTGTCTGCAATTTTTAGTTTGTAAAATGGTGTTTTGTTTCTACTATTTTCAATTTCTTCAATTGTCCCGTCAAACGCAACTACTTTGCCGTCAAATTTTTTTAACTTATTAAAGTTTCCTTCGTTTAGATTTGTTGGAAATGATTTTTCGTTTGCTTTTGTTGTTGGCTCTGTGTTTTGTCCAAAAAGATTAGCAAATGATATTGTGAAAATTAAAATCGAAAGTATTTTCTTCATTTTATTGTTTATTGTCGGTTTTGTAAAATTG
>SEBM01000898.1 GCA_004296145.1 Flavobacterium sp. | reverse complement strand
GGGATGATGCATTACTCAGATTTTGATCCACAAGGTAAATATCCTGATGCGATAAAAGCACCGGTTGCATATGCATTTGAAATTGCTGGTTACGGATGGGCTGGTTACATCATCACCATTGCAGCTACTGTTGGTTTGGTATCAGTTTTAATGGTAATGATTATGGGACAGTCTAGAATTTTCTTAGGAATGTCTAAAGATGGTCTTATCCCAAAAATGTTCAGCGATTTGCATCCACTGAAAAAGACACCTGCAAAAAGTTTGATGATTTTAGGTTTTTTAATTGCTACTGTTGCTGCTTTTACTCCAATCAGTAAATTGGCAGATATGACGAGTTTCGGAACTTTATTTGCGTTCACGATGGTTTGTGTAGCAGTTTGGATTTTGAGAAAGAAACAACCAGATTTGCCAAGAAACTTTAAAGTACCTGCATTGCCTGTTATCGCAACTTTAGGAATTTGTATCAATGTTTATTTGATATGGAATTTGAGCCACGAAGCTAAATATCTTTCAATGGCTTGGCTTGCATTGGGAGTGCTTATTTATTTCACGTACAGTATCAGAAATAGCAAACTGCACAAAGTCGGTTATGGTGAGACGTTCAAAGCCGAACAAAAACCTTTACAAGATGTTGATGTAGATATTGACAATAAAGAATAAATTTAAATTCCGCTTCATGCGGAATTTTTTTTTGATTAAATTTGAATATTGTGAAATGCAATTGTAGCTTTTTGATATAAATGTATGATAAAGATCAAACGATAATATGCAGTCAGTAAAATGTAATGATTCCTACCTATGAAAAAACTCTTCCCAATTTTATTGTTCTTCTTCGGAACTTTTCTCTTTGCTCAAAATGTAAGTTTTGAAACTTTGTTGAATGACAAAATAAGCATTCGCGCACTTGAAATTTACGATAATAAGGTTTGGTACAGCGGAACAGATTCAAAATTCGGTTATGTTGATTTAAAAAATACCAAAAATCAAAAGCAGATAAAATTATCTGAAAAGAAATTGCAATTCAGAACTTTGGCTCAGGATAAAAATTCATTTTATGCGATCAATATTGAAAGTCCGGCTTATTTTTTTAAAATTGATAAGAAAAAGCTTACTCATGAGATCGTATTTACAGATACTGTGAAAACTGCATTTTATCGTTTGATCTTTAGCATACATTTAAATCAAAAAGCTACAATGGCATTTCACAATATTCAAATTTAATCAAAAAAAAATTCCGCATGAAGCGGAATTT
>SEBM01000897.1 GCA_004296145.1 Flavobacterium sp. | reverse complement strand
TATAAATACACCCCGAGTAACTGATTTTAATATTATAAATTCAGAATAAAATTTTGTTTAAGAATTATATCCTCTTACTTACAGTAAGTTATGTAGTTTACATAAATAATTACTGTTGCCTTTTGTATGCGGCAGAAAAATCTGATCTCATCATCTTAAATCTCTCCGTAACCGTAGTTAAAAATTCATCATCAATGATCTCAAATACTTCATTTGCCCCACCTCCCATTAGGTCTAATTCTGATAATTTATAACTCTGCTCTAGCTGTCCTTGTTCAAATTTTACAATGTATTTTTGGTTCATATTGAATAAGGTAATCTTAAAATCTGGATGTGGTAATTCGGCAATAACTCTCATTTATTTTATGGTTAAGTTGTAGTTAGATTAGCAGATCATCAGGTTAGATTTTTCACTGATGATCTACTCAAAAAATTAGTGATATTGATTATAGTTTTACTCCCATTTCTGCAAGTAGAAAATCAGCTTTATCAATTTTAGAAGCTACCCATAGAACATATCTAATGTCTACACCAATGGAGCGACTGTATTTTTCATTCCAAGCGTAATCATTTATCGTAGCACCATAAGCTCTGTCGAAATTTACCCCAATTAATTCTCCATTAGCATTCATAATCGGCGAGCCAGAATTTCCACCAGTTGTATCCATGTTATATAAAAATGCTACTGGAACATCGTTCAATTCTTTTTTAGCAAAAGGACCGAAATCTTTTTTCTCCCATAAATCTTTAATCACATTTGGGTAAGCAAAATCTGGGTTTCCGCTAGCGCCTTTTTCTAAGATACCTTTAATGGAAGTGTATGGGGCCATATAATTGGCATCTGCAGGAGAGTATCCTCTAACATATCCGTAGGTTAGTCTCAGTGTGCTGTTGGCATCTGGAATAAAGTCCTTCTTTAAAAACTGCTCTTTTACGTTCACATAGTCGCCCATTAATTTATTCAAAACGCCATCTCGTCTATCTTTTTCTGGTTTAAGCTCTGCAATTTGCTTTGCAATATCTTTTTCAAATAATAACAATCCGTCGTTATAATCATTTAAAGCTTTTGCCGATTTTAAAATGTTGTTATAAACATAATTTTTATCTTTTAGCTTAGTCAGTCCAAAGGTATCGTTGATGAAATCATTAACCATTGCTTCATTACTAGAGCCTTTACTCGTTATTTTATCAACTGCAGTTACCCTTTGATTAGTGCTAAAAACAGCAGCATCTGTCATCATTTTCTTAAAAATTCTTC
>SEBM01000896.1 GCA_004296145.1 Flavobacterium sp. | reverse complement strand
ATATAGTGGTATTTGTTTTTTGGCACCCAAAAGTATATGTTTTTTTTAATCAAAAAAAGATTATAAAATTTATTTTTGAAATTTGTAATCGAATACATTGAAACATAAAACAGATCATTGCTAAAACACTAACAAAAAGGCAATTACAATATACATTTGTACATCTCATTTATACCCGATCAGAATAAGTGCGTAATAGTTTTGCGTAGAAAAATTAAAAAATTAATTTTAACATGATTAAGATTAATTTTTAATAGCACTTAACTCTATGTCACAAAACAAAAACGCCTTAATACGGTACAAAATAATCGATAAATGTCTGCAGAATAAATATCGACAATGGACATTAGAAGATTTAATTGAATGCTGTTCTGAAGCCTTGTCTGAATATGAAGGGCGCGATATTCCGATTAGTAAACGAACTATCCAGATGGATATTCAGCTCATGCGCAGTGAAAAACTCGGTTATAATGCACCGATCGTAGTTTACGATAAAAAGTATTATAAATATGATGACGAAGATTTCACTATCACCGATATTCCGCTGACAGAAACTGACATTAATGTATTGACAGAAACGGTTTCGATGCTGAAACAATTTAAAGACTTTTCATTATTCAGTGATGTCTCGGATATTTTGCAGCGTTTGGAAGATAAAATCTATGCCGAAAAATCACATACAAGACCAGTAATTTATCTGGATAAAAACGAAGGTCTTAAAGGACTGCATTATCTGGATGAAATTTATCAGGCCATTATCAAGAAAATGGTTTTGGTAATAACGTATAAATCTTTTAAATCCCGGGAAGAAAGTACATTTCATTTTCATCCGTTTATTTTAAAGGAATTTAATAACAGATGGTTTTTAATTGGAAAAGTGAAAGCTTCGCAGCCGATTACCAATTTGGCGTTGGATAGAATTGTTTCTATTGATTACGATTTTAATCTTCCTTATATAGAAGAAGATTTTGATGCTGAATTATTTTATAAAAATGTAATTGGCGTTACGGTAAATTCGGGTTTAAACCCCAGAAAAATTGAACTTTGGATAGATGCTACAAATGCGCCGTACGTTATCACAAAACCATTACATCATACGCAAAGGTTAATTAAAGAGAATGAAGATAAGAGCATTATTGTGCATTTGTTTCTTTCTCCGAATTATGAGATGGAGCGCCTTCTTTTTGGTTTTGGTGATGGAATTGAAGTTTTGCATCCTGAGAATTTACGAAACAGGATGAGAAAGACACTGGAGAAAG
>SEBM01000895.1 GCA_004296145.1 Flavobacterium sp. | reverse complement strand
GGCCCCGAAGTGACGAAAGAAGGTTTTCATATCTCGATTTTTTGGTGACAGACCGTCTTAATTAAAGCGTATCAATCACAAAATTATAAGTGCGTGAAGCGATACTTGGAAAATTCTGCAACAATCGAGTATGGGTTTCTCGTTTCTTGATTGCCAGGCGATAAATTCATTCGAGCGTGCGGGATAATGTGGATATATCAAAATATATATGACAGCTCGTTTCCTGATAGAATTATCACAAATAAGATGTTTATTCGGTGAGATTGTTATTTTAATGATTATTGGTATTCCTTAAAAACAAATTTGTTAGGTTTTCCTATTCACATGGCTTTGTGTTATCTGAATATTTTACTATTTATGCCCTATTTAGTATATCGAAAAAGATACCTGTTATATGTTATTTCGGTTTTGTCTGCCATATTTATTATGGTAATTATCAAATTCAACCTGACCTATATATTAATCACACATGATGTCTGGCCAGAAGGACCGGAAACTATTGATAAATTATCGCTCAATTACACCATTGATATGATGATGGGAGAATTGTATGTAATGACATTTGTTACTGCAATCAAGATTACGTTTGACTTTTTGAAAGAACAAAAAAGAGTGACAGATCTCGAAAAATCACAGCTTGAAACTGAATTGCTTTTTCTTAAATCTCAAATTTCCCCGCATTTTTTCTTTAATACACTCAATAATATTTACTCGTTGTCTGTCGAAAAATCAAACAAAACGCCAAAAATTGTCCTGAAACTTTCTGAGTTAATGCGCTACATGCTTTATGATACAAGAAGCCAGAAGCAATCGCTTGAAAACGAAATTCTCTGCATTCAGAATTATCTCGATTTAGAAAGAATCAGAAATGACGATCGTCTGGAAGTCAATATGTCTATTTCGGGCGATATTCATGATAAGGAAATAAGTCCTATTATATTATTGACTTTTATTGAAAACGCTTTTAAACACGGAGTGAACAAAAATACCGGAAATGTGACGATTGATATTGATTTTGACGTCAAAGGCGACTTTCTTTATTTTACAATTTCAAACCCTACACCAGAAATTACCGTACATACAGATAATTTTAACAAGTCAAGTGGTATAGGAATTGAAAATGTCAAAAAAAGACTCGAATTAGGTTATAATAAAGATGACTATAAGCTCTCATTTAAAAATAAAAACAATATTTTTGTCGTGAAGCTTGTAATTAAGGTGACTTAGTTTTTAGAAAAGCTTTTTTTTATACTATACCCCC
>SEBM01000894.1 GCA_004296145.1 Flavobacterium sp. | reverse complement strand
CCAAACATTTCGCCATTGTATTTGCGCCAAAACTCTTTTTCAGTCTTAAAGTCGGTCAAAACCTTTGGCAATAGCTTATCATGTAAAACTTTGTAGTCATCCGGAGATTTCATTCTGATTTCGAAAAGAATATACCTTAACATCTCATAATTGGCAGAGTATTGGTAATTCACATCGGGGCTATTGCTTGCTGTTAAATAACCCAAAAGATTGGCTTCGTCTTCGTATGCAATTCCTAACTGATGCGCAATTTCATGGCAGGAAACGTAAGGTTTAACAAAATCAGGCAGGTTCATGTTCATATTTGCCTCGCCTGTTAGTGGTGCGTAATAACCTTCAATTCCAATTTTGCTTATTATCCAAGAGTTTAAAACTGATTTTAAACATGGGTTTTGATAACGAAACAATGAATTTTGTTTCTCCATAAAATCATAGGCTTTCGCTGAATTGATTTCTAAATCATTAATACTGTAAGCTGGAATGTTGGTTTGCCTTAATTTTAAATGGTTGGTTTTATTAACAAATTGATTGCCAAGCATTACCAGTTCTTTTAAACTATATTTTTCGTTTCCGATACCTAATGCGTCACTTATGCTCGGGCGACTGTAATTTAGGCCCCAAACCATTTTGAAAATGATGTAGAGAACTAAACAAAAGTTTAAGAATTGCAGAGGAACAATAATTCTGTGTGCGCTCTTTAAGCTTTTTCTTCTTTTAATAAACCTGATGATTCTATAAAGTACAAAACCAATTATAAAGGCATAAACGATATCGCCAATGGCAAATGGAAAAATAGAAGAAATAAATCTTAATGATTTGGAAATATAAGGGTAAATGCCTGTTGAATAGTATTTTTGAACGAGGGCAGGGAAGAAACCGAAAAAGAAAATCAGAATGGCTAAACTGATTGAAATCAAAATTGTTTTATATGCCGAATGTTTAAGCACCATTAATAATGGCCTTTTAATGATAGAATTTCCAGAATAATAATGCCGTCATCATGAATTTCATAGACAATACGATGTTCTTCATTAATTCTTCTAGACCAAGAACCAGAAAGTTCATATTTTAGTGGCTCAGGCTTTCCAATGCCCTCAAAAGGATTTTCTTGAATAGCTAAAATTAATTGCTGAATTTTTTTCTGAATGGCCTTGTTGTCAGATTTTTTCCAGTAGTTTAAATGCTCAATAGCTTTTGGAGCATATATTACTTCCATAAATCTTCAACAGCAATTTTTACACCTTTGCCATTCTTAATGTCTT
>SEBM01000893.1 GCA_004296145.1 Flavobacterium sp. | reverse complement strand
TTTATCGGTAACGCAGGGCGATGATTTGACTTTAAAACTAAAGCTAACTGGCGATGAGTTTCCACAAGATATTTATGTGGAAGATGGCGCCAATACCTATAAATTAACGAAAGAAAACATTAGTAATTTTACTTACACTTTTAAAAATATCCAAAAAAATAAAACGCTGCGTTTTTCTGGAGGCGGCTATAATTCTGCAGTTTTTTTGGTAGAGGTTAAACCCCGTCCATCATTGCTAAACATGACAGCTAAAGTAATTTATCCCGGTTATTTGAACAGGAAAAATGATGTTTTAAATAATGTAGGCGATTTATTAATCCCGGAAGGCACTAAAATAACTTGGGAATTTAAAACCGAAAATAGCGAAAGTCTTGCTTTTATTTTGCAAAATCAAGCCTACAATTTAAAAGTAGAAGATGATCTGGCAAGCTTTACATCTACCCTAAAAAAGAATAGCACCTATAGCGTTATTCCGAAAAATAATTATGTAAGCAATGCCGATTCTTTAACACATCAAATTGCGGTAATTGCAGATCAATTTCCAAATATCAACGTGGTAGAAACTGCTGATTCGGTAAGTTCAAAAGCTTTATATTTTTCTGGTAGCATAGCTGATGATTATGGCTTTGCTTCATTAAAATTTAAATACAACATTAAACAAGATGGAAAGCTTGTTGCACAAAAAAGCAGCACCATTGCCATTAAAAATAATGTGTTAGAAAACGCTTTTTTTTACCTCTGGAATTTGAATGAGCTAAGCGTTAAGCCTGGTCAGGTTTTAGAATATTATTTTGAAGTTGGTGATAATGATGGTGTAAATGGAGCTAAAATTTCTCGTTCTGAAATTAAAACTTATCAAGTACCAACACCACAACAAGTTGCCGAAAAATTAGCGGAAGGTAGCGAAGCGCTAAAGAAAAAGATGGATGCTACCATAAAGTTGGCTCAAAAAATCGAAAAAGACAGCAAGAAACTAACACAAGATTTGCTCGATAAAAAGCAACTCACTTTTGAAGATAAAAAACAAATTGAGCAGCTTTTAGAAAAACAGAAAGAATTAGAAAACGCGGTAAAAGACATCAAAGATCAAAACAATAAAAACAACCTCGAAAAACAAGAGAACAATAGCTTAAACGATGAGTTAAAAGAGAAACAAAAACAGATTGACGATTTGTTTAACAATGTTTTAGATGAAAAAACTAAAGATTTATTGAAAAAACTGCAACAACTAATGGAGCAGAACAATAAGGATTTAACAAAGGA
>SEBM01000892.1 GCA_004296145.1 Flavobacterium sp. | reverse complement strand
ATCAATATATTTTAATGTCTTAATATAATATGATGACGATTTTTCAAAGTCTTTTAGAAAATGAAATGATAAACCAATATTATTATAGTTTGTAGACAATGCTCTTCTGTATGCACTATCATTTTGTTTTTTGAGAAATTTATTTGCTTCTACCGAGGATTCTATACCTCCAAAAAAATCTCCTTTTTTAGTTTGAATAACTCCCATATTTACCAAACAGTTACCTACACCTAAAGAATCTGAAATTTTTAAAAAATCATTTTTTGCTAAGTTGTAGTAATAAAACGCAGAGTCAGTCGCATGAGAATCTCGATATCTCTTTGCTATTTTATAAAATGAATTGTCGTGTGTCAGGTTATTTTCTTTTTTACAAGAAAATAATGACAGACATAAAATTAAAATTAAAAATATTTTCATAGTAATAGTTTAGTGCAAAGTAACAAAAAGGACAGATTTAAACAATCTGTCCTTCAATATAAATTAAGGTCGAGGAGTAGGTGGAGGCAGTTGCCCTGAATTACCTCCGACTGGTCCACCTGTGTCGCCTCCAGGATTTGTCCCCGTTCCCGGGTCAAAACCTGTTCCGCCTCCGGAATCTTGTGTTGTCACTGTTCCTCCGTTATTATCATTGCATGTTGCATTTCCATTATTGTTTCCGAATGCTAAACCAAGTAGCATTAAAATTAGTTGTATCATTTTGTCAAAAAATTTATTGTTAAAGCATTCGTGTTCTTCCCTGCGAAACAGATCGCAGATAGTGTTACACGATTAAAAAAATTGAAGCGCTTCTAAATTTTTTGGGAAGTGAACCTTCAAAAACGGAAGAGAAACATCTGCTTCCCAACCCGGAGTTTTCTTCCGTTTTATCTGGTGATTTTTGAAATCAGGTTTGTTTTTTATTTTTTTTGTCCCTGATTTCTTTTACAAAGATCTGACAGAAATGAGTGTCATTTCAAGACAGTGAGTGGACAAGTGAAATGTGTTAAGTGCTTGATTTTTACGGGAAACCGTATTTGTATTGTCCGGAATTTGTCTAACTTAGACAGCAACTAATAACTAACATTGATTTTATGTTTGAAAAAAGAAAATTGCTCTTAAAAATTGTTTTTGAGAAGGGTAAAAAAGAGCTTAATAAAAGTAGCAAGAATTCCATTTCTGAATATTTAAATTCACTTTTTGACGAAAAGTTTGGATTTTCAAGGCACGAAAGAACTTTTGTAAGATATTATAAAAGTTTAGTAGAAAATAACACTGATTATGGAAT
>SEBM01000891.1 GCA_004296145.1 Flavobacterium sp. | reverse complement strand
ATAACCTCAAGTAGAGATTTTATTTCTGCTCTTTCCATTATAAAATAGTTTCATAATAAACATTTGAAAATTCATAATGTTTTTTACGGCAAATGCTATCCAATTACAAGTAATGCCGAAGAAAATCTCAATCTAAAACCTTTAGCATAATTTACGGTTGTTATTAAATCCCTGATTTTATTTTATGGCAGATCACATTTATTATTTATTTATTCTTGCTTTGCCGGTTTCTTGTATTGCATGGACGGTTACTAAAGAAGAAATATTCAGAGAGGCACGGGAATTCTGCGTTGGCAGATCAAAAAACTGCGATCGATTATATAAACGGAAGTTTTTTTATGTGTTTACCTGCGAATACTGCTTTAGTCACTATGTTACAGTTCTGATTTTAATAATTACAAAGTTTACGCTGCTGTATCCCGATTGGCGAGGTTATATTATTGCAGGATTTTCGATTGTTTGGATCGCAAACATTTATATGAGCCTTTACAATTTAATAAGAATAGACTTGAAGAAAGAAAAAATAAAAGTCGCCAAAGAAGAATCAGAATTAAAAAAATAGACAGTCATGCCTTCCTCCGTAATAAATCATTTTATTTATGATGTTGCTACGAAATCACTAACGATTACGTTTGTTACAAAAATGGTCTACGTGTATAAAAATGTCCCGCTTCGCACATTCAACATGCTTAAAGCATCGGGTTCAAAGGGCAGATTCTTTAATTTCCATATAAAAAATAAATTTAAGTTCGAAAAATTAGACGAATCGTAATATGCCTGAAGGACCATCTATTGTAATTTTAAAAAATCTGATTGAAGAACTTCACCTTATTAATAAAGAAATTTTAGAGGTATCGGGTAATGTGAAAACGATTAACAAAGAGTTGCTTCTACACAAAAAAGTTAAAGGCTTCAAAACTTGGGGCAAGCATTTTTTAATCTGTTTTGATGATTTTACCGTTAGAATTCATTTATTGATGTTCGGTACATATTTGTTCGATGATGAAAAATCCACTCCGTTAAAATTGGGCTTGACTTTCAACAACCATCAGGTTAATTTCTATACCTGCGATATAAGATTTGTTGAGGGCAAGATTGAAGATGCATACGATTTTACAGCCGATATTATGGCTAACGAATGGACACCCGGCAAAGCCTTTAAAAAAATCAAAGCCAAACAAGCCTCTTTTATAGGCGACGAATTGCTGAATCAGGAAATATTTTCGGGGGTTGGCAATATTATTAAAAATGAAGCATTGTACCG
>SEBM01000259.1 GCA_004296145.1 Flavobacterium sp. | reverse complement strand
CAATAATTCTTTTTGATTCGTATAAGATTCATATTCTTTAGAAAAATTATAACAAGCGACTAATTCCTTAACCATTGAAACAAACACTTTTCTTCCTTCTACAAATCTTTCTATTTGTGTATTTGATTCAATTATTGTAATATCATTTCCCTTTTTCTCGATAGAATTACTTTTTAAAACTCCGTAACCCGAAATTTTCATTTCATTTACATTTTCTTTATGTAAACGAATCATTTCGAAAAAAATATTTTCAAATCTTTGAATCGATATATCTTTCTGTTGTTGTTGATTTGCTTTGTATTGAACCCAAAAAGCTAAAAAGGTTAAAATTGTAGCAGGAACAGCAAAAATAGGATTCAAGAGACCTCCAACAGTATCTCCAATTATTCCTATGTTATCTAATTTTTTATTTGAATAAAATAACATAGGAATCATTATCAATCCAAAACCTAATACACCTAAAATTATATATAAAAAGCTTAGCCTACTTGCAAATTTTATTGCTTCTGTCTCTTTAGTTATTTTAATATTGCTCATTTCCAAAACTATTAAATCAAACAAAATTATTTCAAACTCAATTATGTGCTAATATATAGAAACATTTCTCAGTTATTAATAAATTCCATAAAGTTCTAAAATTTCAAATTATAAAAACAAAAAACCTCCCATTTTCATGAGAGGTTTTCCATACATAAATCTATAAAAAAGTAAAAACTACATATTCCTTCTATACTGCCCTCCCACTTCAAACAACGCCGAAGTAATCTGACCCAAAGAACAAACTTTTGTAGCTTCCATTAAATAATCGAATAAGTTTTCGTTTTTAATGGCTGCTTCCTGTAGTTTGCTTAAATGCTCGTTTACTTTTGCTTCGTGAAATTGGTGTAAATTATCAAGCATTGTAATCTGGTATTGTTTTTCTTCTTCGGTTGCGCGGATAACTTCTGCCGGAATTACCGTTGGTGAACCTTTTGAACTTAAGAAAGTGTTTACACCCACAATAGGGAAATCTCCGTTGTGTTTTAAGGTTTCGTAATATAAACTTTCTTCCTGAATTTTAGAACGTTGATACATTGTTTCCATGGCACCAAGAACTCCACCTCTTTCCGTGATTCTATCGAATTCCTGTAAAACTGCAGCTTCCACTAAATCGGTTAATTCTTCGATGATAAAAGATCCCTGAATTGGGTTTTCGTTTTTCGCTAAACCTAATTCTTTATTAATAATCAACTGAATCGCCATTGCTCTACGAACCGATTCTTCAGTTGGTGTTGTAATTGCTTCGTCATAAGCATTGGTATGCAATGAATTACAATTATCATAAATCGCGTACAAAGCTTGTAATGTCGTACGGATATCATTAAAATCAATTTCCTGCGCGTGCAAAGAACGTCCAGAAGTCTGAATATGGTATTTCAGCATTTGTGCTCTTTCGTTGGCGCCGTATTTATTTTTCATGGCTTTCGCCCAAATTTTACGCGCCACACGACCAATTACAGAATATTCCGGATCTACTCCATTCGAAAAGAAGAATGATAAATTGGGTCCAAAATCGTTGATGTTCATACCACGACTCAAATAATATTCCACGTAAGTGAAACCATTCGAAAGCGTAAATGCCAATTGCGTAATTGGGTTTGCTCCTGCTTCTGCAATATGATATCCTGAAATCGAAACCGAATAGAAATTACGAACGTTTTTGGTAATAAAATATTCCTGAACGTCGCCCATTAATCGTAAAGCAAATTCGGTAGAGAAAATACAAGTATTTTGTGCCTGATCTTCTTTCAAAATATCAGCTTGAACGGTTCCACGAACTTGCGAAAGTGTTCTTACTTTGATTTCATTATAAACTTCCAAAGGCAAAACCTGATCTCCGGTAACGCCCAAAAGCATTAATCCTAAACCATTATTTCCTTCCGGTAAGTCGCCTTGATAATGCGGACGTTCCGTTCCTTTTTCTTTATATATTTTGTTGATTTTTACTTCAACTTCTTTTTCTAAATCATTGGCTTTGATGTACAATTCACATTGCTGATCGATTGCCGCATTCATAAAGAAACCTAACAACATCGGCGCTGGCCCATTGATCGTCATACTTACCGAAGTTAAAGCATGAACCAAATCAAAACCTGAATATAGTTTTTTGGCATCGTCAAGACAGCAGATAGAAACTCCTGCATTTCCGATTTTACCATAAATATCAGGACGTACATCCGGATCATTTCCGTATAAAGTTACACTGTCAAAAGCCGTCGAAAGGCGTTTTGCCGGCATTCCCGCACTTACATAATGAAAACGTTTGTTGGTTCTTTCCGGTCCGCCCTCGCCCGCAAACATTCTTGACGGATCTTCGCCTTCACGTTTAAAAGGATATAATCCAGAAGCAAAAGGAAATTCACCCGGAACATTTTCCTGTAAATTCCAACGCAGGATATCGCCCCAGCCTTCATATTTAGGCAAAGCAATTTTCGGAATTTGTAAATGCGATAAACTTTCAGAATGTGTCGCAATTTTTATTTCTTTATCACGAACTTTAAACGAGTAAACAGGATTTTTATATTTGGCTACTTTTTCGTCCCAATTCAGGATAATTTCCCAATTGTACGGATCTAAATCCATTTTTACTTTATCAAACTGATTCAGTAAAAGATTTAAAAATATTCTGTTTTCGTCGTGTTCTGCAATTCCGCTTGGTAAAACCGTTGCGTCATCAATTCCTGCTTTTGTTATTTGAGGAACTTTTCCAGAAACAGATTCAATTGTTTTAAAGATTCCGTATAATTTCTGTGCTACTTTTTGCTGCGAAATTGCCGTTTCATCATAACTTCTGTTATTCTCTGCAATTTCAGATAAATAACGTGTTCTGTGAGGCGGAATCACGAAGATTTTCTCGCTCATTTCGCGTGTGATTTCAAAAGTCGAATTCAGGTTTGATTCTGTTTTTTCGACAATTTTATCCATAATCGCTTTATAAAGCGTATTCATTCCGGGATCGTTAAACTGCGAAGCAATCGTTCCGAAAACCGGCATTTCATCCGGATTTTTATCCCAAAGATTATGGTTTCTCTGGTATTGTTTTTTGACATCACGAATCGCGTCTAATGCACCTCGTTTGTCAAATTTATTTAAGGCTACTAAATCAGCAAAATCAAGCATGTCGATTTTCTCCAATTGTGTTGCAGCACCAAACTCCGGCGTCATTACATATAAGGATACATCAGAGTGATCCATAATTTCGGTATCAGACTGGCCGATTCCCGAAGTTTCCAGAATAATCAAATCGTATTTTGCGGCTTTTAAAACCTGAATCGCTTCGGCTACATATTTAGATAAAGCCAAATTCGATTGACGTGTCGCCAGCGAACGCATATAAACACGAGGATTATTAATCGCATTCATTCGGATTCTGTCTCCCAAAAGTGCTCCTCCTGTTTTTCTTTTCGAAGGATCGACAGAAATTAATCCGATTGTTTTTTCCGGAAAATCAATTAAAAAACGACGAACTAATTCATCAACCAAAGATGATTTTCCTGCTCCACCCGTTCCGGTAATTCCTAAAACAGGAATTTTAGAATCGGCATTATTTTGATGAATCTGATCGAAAACCGGTTTTGCGATTTCCGGAAAATTTTCTGCCGCAGAAATCAAACGTGCAATTGCGGTTGGTGTTTTGTTTTCGATATGATCGATTTCTCCGTTTAATTTATCTCCAATCGGAAAATCAGAGCGTTCAACCAAATCATTAATCATTCCCTGCAATCCCAAAGAACGGCCATCATCAGGAGAATAAATTCTTGTAATTCCATATTCATGCAATTCTGAAATCTCACTTGGCAGGATCACACCGCCACCGCCGCCAAAAATCCTGATATGTCCCGCTCCTTTTTCATGAAGCAAATCATACATATATTTAAAGTATTCGTTGTGACCTCCCTGATATGATGTCATAGCAATTGCATTGGCATCTTCCTGAATGGCTGTATTTACCACTTCTTCAACACTGCGGTCATGTCCCAGATGTATTACCTCAACGCCCGTTGATTGTATAATACGTCTCATAATATTAATAGCAGCATCATGCCCGTCAAAAAGCGAAGCAGCTGTGACAATTCTTACTTTATTTTTAGGATTATATGGTTTTTGTTGTTCCATTTTATGAATATGATAATTTTTGAGGGCAATTTACAAAATATTTTAATATTTAAGTATTACTACAACTTTATGTTTTTAAAAATGTGTGTTTTTGTCCTTAATAAAGGTAACAAATGTGTTTTTAAATTGATGTAGTTAAAGAAAACTTAATGACATGGCAATTTCGCAACATTTAGGTAAAAATCTAAAAGCGTCTTTATCAACCATATAAGTAATTTAGCATTGTAGAAATGTCCCAAATTTTTACCCTAAAAACTTTCACTCTAAGTAAAAACGTAAAAATTTAAAAACTAAAAAAATGAAAACATTATATCCAATCGCCATACTTCTAATAACAGGTTATTTAACCTCTTCATTTAGTTTAGAAAAAACTGATTTCACCAAAAATCACAACTCTTACGACTTTTATTTTGACTTTGTAAAAGGCAACGATCCTGATATAGATTCGGAGGCTGCTGCTAATGACTTTTTCAAAAGATATTCTGATTTGAAAAAATACAAATCAGATGTAATGTCATTATACAAAACCAGATCTCTTGGGACTATCTGGTACGATGAAGGAGAAATTAATGAGTTTGCCGGTATTTTATACGAAAAAGCAAAAAAAACAAATGATTTGGTTATTCCTTATCAAAATGAAATAGATCAGATTTTTGATTCTTCAGCAAATGCAAATGTTTCTAAAACCGATGCTGATATGCTTTTAAGTTCATTATATGTACTTTATGCTAAAAAAAGCAATTCAGAATCACACAAAAAACTATCTTATAATACTATGCTTGCCGATTTTATGAATTATAACACAATCGAAGAATCAACAGCAAAAGTGGAAGATGACGGAATGTTATATGAGCAATATTACAAATTGCAGGATGTTCTAAAAAAATACAAAAAACTGGAAAAATCAAGCAAATGGCAGCCAATCGTAACGGAAGTTCCATATAAAGATTTGCGTCCGGATGCTAAATCAAGCACAATTGCTCAGGTTAGAACACGTTTATACTTATTAGGAGATTTACAACAAGATTCTAAAAGCGATTTTTATGATCGTGAGTTAATGGATGCTGTGATGAAATATAAAGTTCGTAACGGATTTAAACCTAATTATATCCTTGCAGAAGAACACATTAAAGAAATGAATATACCGGTTTCTGATAAAGTAAAAACCTTACAGCTTAATATGGACAGATTCCGTGCGATATCTCCTGAATTAGCAAACAAAGACGAATACATTTTAGTAAACGTTCCTTCTTATGAAATGGTTTACGTTAAAAATGGAAAAGTGGAATTGACATCTAGTGTTTTTGTAGGTTCTCCGTTAACTAAAACAACTATTTTTAATTCAGAAATTGACAGAATCGTTTTCAGCCCATATTGGACTGTACCACAAAGTATTGTTGAAAACGAATTGAAACTAAAAATAGCTGCTGATAAAAATTATCTTGCAGATCATAATATGGAAATGGTAAATGGTCAGGTGAGACAAAAACCGGGTCCTGAAAATTCTCTTGGTCTGGTAAAATTTATGTTTCCTAATCCGGACGATATTTACATGCACGATACGCCGTCAAAAACTTTATTCGATTTTGAAAAAAGAACTTTCAGCCACGGTTGTATCAATTTAAAAATGGCTAAAGAATTAGCGGTTGCCATGCTTAAAGATTATCCTGAATGGACTCCGGAAAAAATCGACAAAGCAATGGCCGGGAAATCTGAAAGCAGTTTCAAATTAGCTAAAAAAGTGCCTATATATATCTGTTATTTTACTTCTTTGGTAAATGAAAATGGTGAAATAGGTTTCTTTCAGGATGTTTATGAAAAAGACAAAGAATTACTTCCTGTTAATCCTGTTGCAAATAACTAATTTGCAATCAGCGAAATAAATTTTCAGGATGTTAAGAAAAAGATAGGATATCTGAACAAAATCATGTTTGAGGAATCTATGACGTTTAACAATTATATATAGATTT